>NZ_CAWNJO010000054.1:0-38139 GCF_963874835.1 Vibrio sp. V12_P9A6T4
GATCCGGCTGAACATTTAATTCCAAGACTTCACAATCTTTCATATTGCACAAAATATAGATTGAGCGATAAAGCTCTTTACCTACATTCCCTTTCAAGATCTTAAATCTGTATTTCGGTGTCCAAACTATGTGGTATTTGCAACGCCAATATACATGTGATGAACTTCTATAATCGCCCATGTTTTTAGTTTCCTCTTACTTGTGGTGAATAAGAGGTTTACTTCTAGCATGGGCACTCCTTCGGGCAATAGCCCCAAGGTTGAATCACCACCGCCCAAGGCGGTGGTTTAGGGATGACAACAAAAAAGCCCCTCAGAAAGGGGCTAGTTATTGAACAACGGTATGAATGTCAATCTAGTTCAACCAGCTGCTTTTTAAAGGTCACGTGCTGTGCTCTCACGCTCTCTTCGGGTTCAGCTGTCGCTAAGCTCACCACAACGATCGCAAGTACAGAGAAAATGATCCCAGGAACAATTTCATACACATCAAACCAACCGCCAGACAGTTGTTTCCAAACCACAATTGTCACGCCACCAACAATAATGCCGGCTAGTGCACCATTGCGGTTCATTCGAGACCAATAAAGGCTCAATACCACTGCAGGGCCAAATGCGGCGCCAAAGCCCGCCCATGCATACGAGACTAAGCCGAGCACGGAACTATCTGGTGTCATGGCCAGCACTAACGCAACGATAGAAATTAGAATCACAGCAAAGCGGCCAACACGAACGATCTCCTCCGACGTTGCATCTTGCTTGATGACTTGCTTGTAAAAATCTTCCGCTAACGCAGAGGAAGAAACTAATAATTGCGAGTCAGCGGTACTCATAATTGCCGCAAGAATAGCCGCAAGCAAAATACCTGCAATAACTGGATGGAAAATCGCATTCACTAGCAGCATGAAGATTTTTTCACCATCTGCCAGCTCCAGCGAACCTGTGTTCGTCACATAAACAAGCCCAACTAAGCCAACTAATAGGGCTCCCGCCATGGATAAACCAGTCCAAATGACCGCAATACGACGTGCAGTGGTGAGATCTTTATTTGAGCGAGACGCTTTAAAGCGCGCCAAAATATGGGGTTGACCAAAATAACCAAGCCCCCATGCCATTAATGAGATAATGGCAACACCTGTTAACGGCTCACCTTTCACATCATGCCACAGCGTCAATAGCTCTGGGTTTATTGCGGATAGATCTTGACTCAGTTGACCCAAACCACCGTTGATTGCCGCGATGGGCACAATCATTAATGCCGCTGCCATCAATAGGCCTTGCACTAAGTCAGTCCAAGAAACGGCTAAAAATCCACCAAACAGTGTATAAGACACCACACAAATGGTGCCAATAATAACTGCGGTTGAATAATCTAAACCAAATACCGTTTCAAATAGTTTACCGCCAGCCACAAGGCCAGAACTGGTATAAAAGAGGAAGAACAGCAAAATAAAGAAGGCTGAAATGGTTTGAATCAGTTTAGATTTATCATTAAAACGGCGTGATAAAAATTCAGGTAATGTTAATGAATCTGTCGTGATGCTATAAGTGCGCAAGCGCTTAGCATTCACTAACCAGTTCGCCCATGTGCCCAATAATAAGCCACCCGCTAGCCAGAAAGCCTCAATACCAGCGGCGTACGCGTAACCAGGTAAACCGAGCAATAACCAACCGCTCATATCAGATGCACCCGCCGATAAAGCCGCAGGCCAAGGGCCCAGTGATCGCCCTCCTAAGAAATAATCTGCGGAGTTTTTCGTTCGAAGGTATGCAACCACACCAATAGCCAGCATCAAAATAAGATACAGGATAAAGGTGGTTGTAATAGCAAAGCTATTTTCCATTGTGTTTGTCCTCTTTAAAAGATCGCCTTCCATGTCCTCTTCCGAAGAAGAGGATAAAACAGAAAGGATTAATGGGTTTCGCTACCAAGCTCAAGCAAGGTCGCATTACCACCCACTGCTGTTATATTTATTGTGCGAGTACGCTCGGTAATAAAGCGCAACGATAAGTGAGGATCATGAGCCACGGGGATCGCGCTCAAGTCCGTTTCAGAAACTAGGCTGACAATCGCACCATTACGATCAGCTAGCTGACGGTTGAGGCTACGCTCAACCGAAGTGTTCCCAACGTAACCTACACTTCGAACGTCCGACGCCATCAACGGATGATAAGCATCAAAAGACGTAAACTGAATGAGATTAGTAGGGAGTGTTGACTGCTCAAATGCCGCTTGCAGTGTTCGAATCAACATCGCATCGTCACTACATAAGACGACGCTATTGCCTGCCACAAGAGCGGCACAAAGCTGAGCTGCGACCGCCTGTTGCGCTTTATCACTGTGTTCACCTTGGATGATCACAGCCACGCCCCGACCTGCGGTGTATAGCTCATTGGTTTCTCCAGTAGGACCGATCAATTGATGCGAATGCGCCAACAGCGCCGATGCCTGATGAAGATGGTAAGAAATCACTGTTGCCAGTTGTGGCATAGCGCTTTCTAGTAGATTTTTAAATGAAAGTAAGCACTCACATTTAGAATCAAAATCGGTGATATTCCAATTTTCCCATGCTGAAAAAGCGTCAGAAAAACGTGTTACTTGATGAACCATGCTAATTCTCCTGAGCCTTTATTACTGAGAAAATTCAGTTTGAGTAAAACGGTATAAGTAATGTGGGCCACCTGCCTTTGGTCCGGTACCAGAAAGCCCCTGCCCACCAAATGGTTGCACGCCCACCACCGCACCCACTTGATCACGGTTGATGTAACAGTTACCTACTCGGGCGTGTTTTTCTATCCAACGATACGTCGTTTCATTGCGGCTATGGATCCCCATGGTTAAACCAAAACCAGTTTGATTAATTTGCTGCACGACATCGGCCAGCTCACGCGCTTTAAAACGCACGATATGTAAGATCGGCCCAAATTGTTCTTCGGTTAAGCAGTGAATATCTGAAATTTCAAAAGCCGCTGGCGGTACAAAATCGCCGTGTTGGCACTCCGAACTGAGTTCTAATTGCGCAACTTTGGTCTGTGTCTTGGTCATCTGTTCAATGTGAGAGAGCAACTTTTGTTTGGCTTTTTCATCAATAACAGGGCCGACATCTGTACTGTGGAGGTAAGGAAGACCAATCTTGAGCTCATTCATCGCACCATGAATCAAGCTGATGATGCGATCGGCAATATCCTGTTGAACAAATAGCACTCGTAATGCAGAGCAGCGCTGCCCGGCCGAAGCAAAGGCAGAACGAATCACATCTCTCACCACTTGCTCGGGTAAAGCCGTACTATCAACGATCATCGCATTTTGCCCACCCGTCTCTGCAATCAACGGCACTGGCGCGGCGTCACGTTGAGCAAGAGCTTGATTGATACGTTGCGCGGTCGCTGTTGATCCAGTGAACGCGACACCTGCAATGGCAGGGTGAGAAGTCAGCGCACTGCCAATTTCTGCACCACGTCCGGGTAACAATTGGATAACGCCAGCAGGAAAGCCAGCTTCCAACATCAGTTCCACGGCACGCGAAGCAATCAAACTGGTTTGTTCTGCGGGTTTGGCAACGACCGTATTACCCGCAACTAACGCTGCCGTGATTTGCCCAAGAAAAATCGCAAGAGGGAAGTTCCATGGGCTAATACACACGAAAACACCACGACCTTCACGACTCACTTTACGCTTTTCATTATCAAAACTCGTCACTTCAAAGGGTGTTAACGCGGAAACTTGTTTGGCGTAATAGCGACAAAAATCTACCGCTTCGCGGACTTCATCAATGCTATCGTGAATGGTTTTCCCTGCTTCGTGATGACAAATGGCGACCAGTTCAGCCAAGTTCTCTTCGAGTAAATCAGCAAGTTTATCAAGTTTGCCCGCGCGAACACTGTGCTCTTCTTGCTTCCAAGCAGCAAAGGATTGCTCCGCTATTGAGATAGCTTCGGAAACATGATCAAGGTTGGCAAATACCACTTGTCCAACATGCTTCCTACGGTCATACGGCGCAGTCACAACTTCCAGCGATGCCCCTACCTTGATCATGCTTTCGAACTGAGCAACACCATTGATGATAGGAGAAGCATGCCACTGTTTACTGAGCCAACATTCTACTTTCGCTTCAAAAGGCGTTGCCTCACTTTCAATATCAATATTGACACCATAGGAATTAACGCGCTCGGCAAAGATATGCGGTGGCAAAGGGATTTTGGTATTTGGTAAAGAATCAAACGAGAGCAACATATCGACGGGATGTTGCGTTAACGTATCAATAGGACAACGAGCATCAACTAAACGATGCACAAACGAACTGTTCGCACCATTTTCAAGCAATCTACGAACTAAATAAGGCAGTAAGTCTTTATGACTACCTACTGGAGCATAAATTCGCACCGATTGTTGATAGGCTTTCATTGCATGATGATAAAGAGCATCACCCATGCCATGCAGACGCTGGAACTCAAAATCTTTGTGTTGTGACATCACCGCAATCGCGGTCACGGTTTGTGCATTATGACTGGCAAATTGAGGGAAAATATGACCACGAACACCCTCGCTTAAAAGAAAACGAGCGCAAGCCAAATAGGCTACATCAGTAGCTTCTTTACGTGTGTATACCGGATAGTTGCTGTAGCCACTTTGCTGAGACCACTTCACTTCGCTATCCCAATACGCCCCTTTGACTAAACGCAGTGGGATCACATCACCTTGCTGTTTCGCCAACCCATTAAGCCAAACTAAAACGGGTAAAGCGCGCTTAGAGTAAGCTTGTACAACTAAACCAAATTTCCCCCACCCTTTCACGGGCTCACTGCGATATATCTTTTCAAATAGCTTTAATGACAGCTCTAAACGGTCTGCTTCTTCTGCATCAATAGTGATCGCCACATCCAGCTCGATAGCACGGGCTAAAAGCTGTAGCAGTGTGCTATAAAGCTCGCTCAGCACGCGCTCTTGATTAGCCACCTCATAACGCGGATGCAATGCAGAAAGCTTGATTGATACGGACGGTGCCGGGCTGGTTGATAAGCCATATTTCTCGCGGCCAACCGCCTCAATCGCCATCAAATAATCTTTGAAATATTTATTGGCATCGGCCGTGGTTAACGCCGCTTCACCGAGCATATCAAATGAATAGGTATAGCCTTTATCACGCATAGGACGGCCATTTTTTTGTGCTTCTTCAATGGTTCGGCCTAGCACAAATTGGTGGCCCATCACCTTCATCGCTTGGTGCATCGCCTTACGAATCACTGGCTCAGAAAGCTTATTCACTAGACGATTAACCGCCTGCGTTGGACTAGTCGTATCCACATCAGCAAGGCCAATCACTTTACCAGTCAGCATCAACCCCCACGTGGACGCATTGACAAAGACAGAGTCAGAATTTTTCAGATGAGATTTCCAATCCGCAACGCTGAGGCGATCTTTAATAAAAGCATCCGCGGTTTCCGCATCGGGAATGCGCATCAGAGCTTCAGCCAAACACATCAACAAAATACCTTCTTGCGTATCTAAACTGTACTCAAGTAATAAGGCATCGATCATTTGCACCGCTTTTTTGTCGGCTCGGATCGCTTCGATTAACTGGGTTGTTTTATTTAATATCGCCGATTTTTCTGATTCTGTAGCTGTTGCCAGCGGTAATAACTGCTTCAGCCATTGAGATTCGTCCACCATATAAAGTGGAGAGATCAGCGACCACAGCTTATCAAGCGGTTGCTCGATAAAATCTGCATTCAACACATCTGTTGCTGTAAACATGCGTTTTCCTCAATCTCACTCCCGAAAAAGGTCGGGTTTCCTGCAATGGCTGGCAGTGTATTTTGAGCGCGAGAAGAATACTTGTCAAAAACTCCGAGTTTTTTGCTAAAAACTCTGGCTATTAACAAAATAAAAACACAATCACATCAATTGACATCATGCACAAAGCAGAAAATAGCAACATTGTTTCCAAAATTTAACCAAAGATGCACGTGTTGCCGATAGGTCAAGGCAAGCAATATAAAAATGATGTGGGAATTACAAACAAAAAAGAGGCAGGGATATAAAGAATTAGCGACGACACAATTTTCGGTATTGCGATGGAGAAATACCTTGCAAGCGAGTAAATGAATGAGTGAAGGTACTTTGTCCAGAAAAGCCTGTTAATTCCGCAATTTGACCAAAACTCAAACAACCTTGCTCAATCAAATCTTTTGCCATATCAATTCGTTTACCTAACAAATATTGATGAGGCGTGATCCCCATTTGCTCTTTGAACAACATATGAAATTGGCTTTCACCTAAATAAACGCGGCCCGCTAATTGAGCGACTGAAATTTTACGACCAAGGTGCAGATCGATATAACGATCAATCGCTTCAAGATCAAAACGAGATTCTTTGCGATGCGTTTCAAATACAGAAATATGGCGTTGCAGTAATGCCATAACGGTGTCATTGCAGGCACGGCTCAACAGTAAATCATCAGGACTCGATTGCATCTCTTTAACTAGCAATTGGATCAGCTTTTGGATTTGCCCATCCAGCTGAAAGTAAATATCCGCATTCGACAACTCATTCATTTTTTGTAGAAGCAAAGGGTCATCTCCACAGGAGATTGGAAGGTTAAGCACTAAGATATCCGACTGCCCAACGACACCACCAAACGCATGGCCAGTTCCAGAGGTAACGACACAACCTTGCCCCGGCCCCACCAAATTGCCTACACCCTGTACTTCAAACTCAGCTTGGCCTTTTAATCCGATAACGACTTGGGTATAACTATGATCATGACACTCCATGTACGAGGGTAATGTCACTAACTCTGCCGGCCTAGGCGACAAAACTTTGTCATTTTGTTGATAGTTAGATAGCTTAGCCGAAGAAAAGTCACTCATATTGCTGCATCATGGTTGAGGTTAGAAGCTGATGTTATAACAAAACTATCAGGAGCGAAAACAAAGCTGTATTTTTTTAAAAATTAAACATCAAAGTGCATATGAAGCTTAAGCTTAGGGGTGAAATGAGATCGATTTTTCAAAACGGAACAATGATCAAGTGCACATAAATTACGGTCAATGTGTGTTCAATCCCAAAACCCCTAAATAGATCGAAAATAGAGACTTGCATATTTCGCTATTAGGCTCAAAATGAAGATGCACAATTATAAAATTTACAAAATCAGTCACCTAGTAATAGATTTAAGTGAATTTTGCTATTGTTCGGAATAAATTTTGCATTATGAATACAGCTTATCCATTAAAGCTGTCAAAAGTTTGTCTTTCCCACTTTTGTGGTTAAACGTTAATTTGTTGCAGGGACCTATGATCACACGTCGCATCCCAGCGCTATTGCTTGCGCTAAGCCCTTTTTGGGTATCTGCATCGGTGTACGCGGAAGAAGTTATTCAGGTAGATCCTGTCACCGCTATCGATGAAAAAATGACTACTAAACAGACGGAAATCGACGCGATTTCTGCAGAATACGAAGCAGAGGGAGCCAAGCTTCAACAACTTAAAAATGAACATGTTCGTATTAAACGAGAAAGTGAAGAACTTGATGCTAAACGCAATCGAGCCAAGTCTGCTTTGGACAAACAATATAGCCGTCTTTTAGATGATCCAGACACAGATTTAGCCTCGTTTCAAAAGAAGTACCAAGAAACATGGGCATCAGTGAAGCAGAACCAAGCTGAAGGCCTTGAGAATAATCAAGCGATGACCGAAGTTGAAATGCGCTTGTCTCAAATCAAACAGAAGCAAGCTCGTCTCAGTAATGAGTATGCGAACCTCGAAGAGTCGCGCATTGAAGCTAGGGTCAAACGTCTCGAAGCCGAACTGCGTGAAAGTAGTGTTCTTGAAACTGGCTATAAAACCACCTGTTCAACGACAATGACACTCGGTGAGTGTTCAAATCAGGGACAGCACCTTACCAAACAAAAAGCGGTAAAAACGTTTCGGGCCAAGTTGCTTGATGACCTAACCGAATCGGTCATTGCCAAGCAAAATCTGAAAGGCGTGGAACTTAATATCCATGTACAAGATAGCCAAATTATTCGCAGTGGTTTTGAAGGCAACAACGAATACTTCACCCAAATGCAAGCTCAGCTTCAAGCGAAACCAGAAGCGGTGGCTGCGTGTAAACTGCTTAACGTGTCAACTCGATACTGTTTGAAAGGCGGCGTGTCTGAAGGTACGCAAAAAAATGACAAACAGTGGGCAAATGTGACCGTAAGGTCGGATCAATACAACGATGCCGTAACCATCAACGGTATTAACTACGGCAGTACACCTGTTGAGATTGTTTTGCCCAATGGCCGCCACCAAGTTACCGTCTCTAAAGATGGCTACGAAACCTACAACCGGGTATTAACAATTAACGGCAATGATACGGTTTGGATAAAGCTAAGACCGAATAAAGAGGGTTAATTACCTCAAAAAAACTCTGTTTTTCTGTCGTAATTCACAAAGATGCGGTTAAAACGCCATTTTGTCATTAAGTTATTGAAAGATGACTTCAGACAAAATGGTGTTTTCGTTTAGAATAGACACAATGAACTAATAACTTAACTGAAGTAGATAATAATGCGACAAGGTTTACCCGCTCTCTTATTAGCACTTTCGCCTTGCTTAGTGGCAACATCGACGATGGCAGAAGGAACGCCTTCCTCAGTAATTGCCATTGATGATGCGTTGTTTACTAAACAGTCCGAATTACAGGCAGCCCAGAAGGCCACCCATGAACAACAAGTGGTTGTGAACAACCACAACAGTGAGTTAGACAGGCTAACAAAGCAAGCCCAACTCTTTGATAAGGCACTTGCAAAAGCAAAAACTGACTTAGAACGCGATTACATGAAAATGATTGATGATCCTGAACTGGACATCATGCCTTCACAAAATGCCTACCAAGCAGCTTGGGCTAATGTAAAGCAGAATCAAAAAAACCGTTTAGAAGCTGAGCAAAAACGCCAAGAGTCAGAAGCACTGCTGGCACAAAAAAGGGCCGAGCAGAACACGGCCAGCAAAAATATCAATGAGCTAGAACAGCATAAATTACGCGCGCGAGTTGAGCGCTTAAGAGATGAACTCAAACAGAGTAGCACCGAGAAAGTTAGCTTTACTAACGCTTGTAGTGCCGATATGACATTGGCTCAATGCTCGAAACAGACCACTGACTTAGCGCTCCAGAAAGCGGTAAACCAGTATCAAACCAAGTTAATAGAGGCCACAAGTGAGGCCAAGCTCGTCCAACAACATTTGGCCAATGTCTCTTTTAATATTCATGTACTGCGCCATAAAACCGTAGATTCAGGTTTCTACAATGGCAATAAGTACAAAGCCGTACTAGATGTTCAACTTGATGCAAGACCGGATGAAAACACACCATGTCGGTTGTTGAATGTCGAATCACAATACTGTTTCGCTCCAGGCGAATACTCAGCCAATACAGAAAAACAGAAAGAAATTGCTTGGGTTACCCTATCGATTCGCTCGAACCAATACAGTGATAAAGTCTCTATCGATAATGTGAACTATGGCAGTACTCCCGTCGAAGTGATGCTTCCAGTGGGACCGCACATGATTACGATTGAGAAAGAAGGGTATTACTCATTTAATCAAGAGCTGAAAATCACCTCAGATCATACATTAAGAGCGAACCTACGAGAAAAAGACAACCTACTTAAACCTGGACATAAATTTGCTGATTCCCTCAAAGGGGATATTAAAGCTCCTGAGTTAGTCACTTTGATCTCAGGCGAATATTTGATTGGCGAGCACGCATCGAAACAAGTTTTCCTTGATCATGCTTTCGCAATTGGTTCAACCCCCGTAACTGTGGGTCAATTTGAAACCTTTGTGAATCAAACCACCTACCAAACTGATGCTGAGCTACAAAAACTGTGCACAGCAGTCGCCGAATCTGAAATTACTCCGATTGCAGGTAGCTATTGGCGCGACCCTGGTTTTAAGCAGTTGAGCAACTCGCCAGTGGTGTGTATTAGCCAAAATGATGCGAAGGCCTATACTCGCTGGCTAAGTAAGGAAACTGGCTATAAATACCGTTTGCCGACTGAAGAAGAGTGGGAAATTGCCGCTCGCGCTGGTACACAAACAGACTATTGGTGGGGAGATGATTTCGGAACTGGGAAAGCGAATACTGGCTGGAGTGGTACACCTTGGTCAAATAAAAGCACCTCTCCTGTGAAGTCTTTCGCTCCCAATGGCCTAGGCCTTTATGATGTTGTCGGTAACGTGTGGGAATGGACAAATGACTCAAGAGGTCAAGCAAAAGGTGGAGCATGGAGCTTCTCCCCTGCAACGGCGGCGGCTTATGGTAATTTGTTTATTGCTCCTGCTACTTCGGCAAATTATGTTGGCTTCAGGGTCATTAGGGAACTTTAGGTAAGCTGAACTAGCTCAGCCATTTATATAACAAAGGGGGGAATTCCCCCCTTTGTTATTGCACTCTCGTCGTCTAAAGTGGTGTTGAATATCAAACACGTTTGATATTTGATATCCATGTGGTATCCCTATGAATTTGCAACACCCTCGCAGCATTCATAGAACCTCTTCTACACGTCGACAAGAAGCAATTCTTGTATTTATGCCAGCCCTTCTTCAGGCTGGCTTTTTTTATGTTCCCATACCGCTATGGATTACAACCCGCCATGCCATTGGTATTATATCAATGTCATTGTTAGGAGAACCCGCTATGGTCAATTTCCTCAGCGCAGAACAAATTTCATTGTTTCAACAGCTTCCGGGATATTGGGGTTGCAAAGATCTTAATTCGGTTTTTGTTTACGCAAACAATGCTTATGGCAAATTAATTGGTGTTAGTGATGCAAAACAGTGCATTGGATTAACTGACTTTGAAATGCCAAGCCCGACAACCGCTTGCGCCGCAGAATTCCAGCAACAAGATCGCTGTGTAATCTCCACAAAAAAACCGTTAAAAGTGCTGGATATCCACCCCTATGCTGACGGTTCTTGGCGCGCTCATATTTTCACCAAAACCCCATGGTTCAACGCACAAGGTGAGGTTCAAGGTACAATTTTTTTCGGGCAAGAGCTAACTGATACCGCGATTTTGGAAGTAGGCCATTGGATATGTCGGGCAACAGGTTTAACGACCACACAGCATTCCACAGGTGTTCTAGAGCCCATTTCCGGGCCCCTAACCACAAGAGAATCTGAGGTTCTTTTTCTTCTGCTTTATGGAAAAAAGCCCAAACACATTGCTCGGGTAATGAAGATTTCGATAAAAACAGTGGAAGGCTATGAAGCAAAATTGCGACATAAATTTGCAGCCCACAGTAAAGAGCAACTTATCGATATGGCTCTAGACCAAGGTTATGGCTCAAACATCCCCAAGACCTTGCTCAAAACGCAATTATCCGTGGTACTCAATAGTGAATGCCCCATATAAATGAGGCATTCATTGCGACTGACTTTTAACAAGTAGGCCTTATGGTGCTAAACGTTCAGCGTCCCATTGTTGATCATGTTGCGTAAACAAGAAGCGATCATGCAAACGATGCTCACCACCTTGCCAAAATTCTATCGATTCAACTTTAACGCGATATCCTCCCCAAAAACTCGGAACTGGGATCTCACCTTGTTCAAATTTCTTTTTTAACTCCAAGTATTTACCTTCCAAAATACCACGAGCTGAGATACGGCTGCTCTGGCGGCTCGCTATCGCGGCAATTTGGCTATCTTTAGGACGAGAAGTAAAATATTTCATGTTTTCAAAAGCCGACAATTTTTCAGCCGTTCCTGTGATGTGCACTTGTCTCTCTAATGGGTGCCAAGGAAAGTGCAAGCTGACTTTATTGTTGTGTTCAATATGCTGTGCTTTGCGACTGCCTAAATTGGTGTAGAAAACAAAACTGTCTTTTTCGACATTTTTTAATAGCACTATACGTTGGAAAGGTTGTCCATTTTCATCAACCGTTGCCACTGTCATCGCTGTGGGATCGGTAAGACCGGCATCAATGGCCTGTTGCAGCCAAAGGTTAAACTGCTCAATGGGATTTGAAAGCAAATCTTTGCGTCTTAAACCGCCTTTTATGTATTCGCGGCGGATGTCTGAAAGTTCCATCTCTGCTCCTTATGAAATTTTTGACGATTGTGCGCCTATCATCGTCATAACTCAAGAGTGCTAAGGTTCAACAAAATCAGTAATTCACAGCTAAACTCTGTAGAACGTACGCAATAGGAAGTACAATCAATTCAAATGGTGAATAGTAATCTCATGATGAGTGGCAAATCCTTAACATTTTGCTAGACAAGTAATAAAATCAAGCAACTATACCCAAACAACTTACAGTTGTAGCCTCCCTCTACAGCTTTAAGTAGAAAAGGGAAATACACTACGATTAGGCGCAAAGGATAAGCGATGAGCAACAAGAGTTATAACAAACTCTCTTCGACAGAATTGGAGTACGTAGACGACAAAACGGCGGCTCTGCTACTGAACACGCCCAACAGTGCACGCGTGATGCTCTGGGTTATGGTCTGTTTTTTTCTCTTAGCCATCGTCTGGGCCTCATGGGCACAGGTCGACAAAGTGACAGTTGGACAAGGCAAAGTCGTTCCGTCATCGCAAGTTCAAGTGGTTCAAAACTTGGAAGGAGGCTTAGTCAAACAGATATTGGTTCGCGAAGGTGAACGAGTGCAAAAAGGCCAACAACTGTTATTAATTGATGACACACGTTTCCGCTCAGACTACCGCGAACGTGAACAACAAGTCGCTAACCTTACCGCCAGTGTTCTACAGCTATCCGCTTCCATTACTAGCGTGATGATTAACGAAGAAATTGATGATGACAACTGGCAAAATAGCGTCAAAATTGACTATAACAAACTCGCCTTTCCACCGCTGTTAACAGACAACCAACCCGATTTAGTTAATAGACAAAGGGCCGCCTACCGGCAAGATCTTAATAACTTACGCAACCAACTTTCTCTTTTAGATCAACAAGTCAAACAGAAACTACAAGAGTTGGTTGAAATACAAGCGCGCGTGAAAAATTTACGCCAAAGTTATGATTTTGCGAATAAAGAGCTTGAGATCACTAGACCTTTAGCAGACGAAGGTGTCGTGCCACGAATTGAGCTGCTGAAACTACAGCGCCAAGTAAACGATACTCGCCGTGAAATGACCACCAGCGAGCTTAACATCCCAGTATTAAAATCAGCGATTCGCGAAGCGGTGCTCAACCGTATTGATGCGGCTCAAAAGTTTCGCTCACAGCAGCAAGACAAACTGAACGAAGCCCAAGATAGACTTTCAGCAATCACAGAATCAGCCGTTGGGCTTGAAGATAAGGTAAATCGCACTGTTGTGCTATCGCCTGTGACAGGAACGATTAAGACGCTTTACGTCAACACCGTTGGCGGTGTTATCCAGCCCGGTATGGATATTGTTGAAGTAGTCCCAACAGAGGATACCTTGCTTGTTGAAGCGCAAATTGCCCCACAAGACATCGCCTTCTTAAGACCAGAGTTGCCCGCCATCGTAAAATTCAGCGCCTATGATTTCACCAAATATGGCGGCTTGGAAGGGACACTTGAGCATATCAGTGCCGACACAACTCAAGATGAAGAAGGCAAAAGCTATTATTTAGTCCGAGTAAGGACCAATCAAACCAGCTTAGGGCATGATGCTAACCTGCCTATCATCTCAGGAATGACGGCCTCTGTTGATATTATTACGGGTAAACGAACCGTGATGGATTATCTACTAAAGCCCATACTCAGTGCACAAAAAAATGCGCTAAGGGAGTAAGGTTCACTTATGCTTTTTAATATATTCATGATTGACGGTTTTTGATGAAGTTTTGGCTGCCACTGGTTTTATTGCTATTTATGCCCTCATCCCCCCAAGCGCTCAACACCAAAGAGCAGCAGTGGGTCGATGCGGTCGCGCTTACCTATGGCACAAGAGCGGGAAAACGCGTCGAAACATGGCGCAAAGAAATTGCCAAACACCAAAATGCTCCCGAACGTGACAAATTGACCGAAATAAATCGATTTTTCAATCAGCTGTACTTTGTCAATGATATCGATTTATGGGGAAAAAATGACTACTGGGCGACACCACTTGAGTTTCTAGGAAGCAACGCAGGGGATTGCGAAGATTTCACAATTGCGAAGTACTTCTCCCTGCTTGAACTGGGTATCGATGATAAAAAGTTGCGCCTCGTGTATGTTAAAGCCATTGAATTAAATCAGTTTCATATGGTTCTTGCGTACTATTCAACACCCAATGCCGAGCCCTTAATTTTAGACAATATAAACCCTGAGATTAAGCCAGCATCAACACGCCGTGATCTGTTACCGATCTACAGCTTTAACGGTAAAAATTTATGGCTAATGAAATCCAAAAATGGCCAGCTTGCAGGAGACTCTTCACGATTAAGTCTTTGGAATGACTTACGTGAACGGGAACGCTCGCTAAAATTGAATAAACCAATTGTAAGTTACGATGAGTAAGTAATATGACGCTATATAAACAACTTGTCGCGGGAATGATTGCCGTCTTCATTATGCTGATGACTTCAGTCTTTATTATTGAATTCAATACGACCCGCAACAACTTAGAGCAGCAGCAGCGCTCTGAAGTCAACAACACCATCAACACCGTCGGTTTGGCGCTGGCACCTTATTTGGAGAAGAAAGATAAGATTGCGGTTGAGTCAGTTATCAACGCCTTGTTTGATGGCAGCTCTTACTCAGTCGTACGATTGATTTTTCTAGACGATGACGAAGAGATTCTGCGATCTTACCCTGTAAAACCCAATAACGTTCCGCAATGGTTTACCAATTTACACCTGTTTGCACCGATCCATGATCAACGCGTTGTAACCAGTGGTTGGATGCAGCTTGCTGAAGTCGAAATTGTCAGCCACCCTGGCGAGGCCTATGCGCAATTATGGAAGGCGCTGATTCGGCTACTTATCGCGTTTAGCGCTATTTTTGTGATTGGCCTTGCCGCCATCGCTTTCATTCTGAAGCGCGCTTTACGCCCGCTGCAAATGATTGTCGAAAAAATGGAGCAAGTCGCACGCAACCATTTTGGTGAACCGCTACCGCGGCCAGCGACCAAAGATCTGATTTATGTAGTTGATGGTATCAATAGCATGTCAGCGCAGGTTGAAAAAGCGTTCAAAGCTCAGGCGCAAGAAGCTCAGCAACTGCGTGAGCGTGCTTATATTGACCCAGTTTCTCAACTTGGCAACCGCGCCTATTACATGAGTCAACTCAGTAGTTGGCTATCAGAAAGTGCCATAGGTGGCGCTGCTATTTTGCAAGCAGAGTTTATCAAAGAGCTTTACGAAGAAAAGGGTTATGAAGCAGGCGATGGTATGGTACGCCATTTGGCTGAGCATCTAAAAGTGTCGATTACTTCACCTGATGTGACTCTGGCACGCATTTCTACCGAAGAGTTTGGCTTTATTTTGCCCAACATGGAAGAGAGTGAACTCAAAATCATCGCCGATAGTATTATGAATTTTGTGCAAGACACTCTAGCCGACCCGACTGGCATGGCATCAGCCAAAGTCTCTTTAGGTGTTGTTCATAATAAAGAACCAAAATCTTCAACGCAGTTACTTTCCTTGCTCGACAACGCGTTAGCCATTGCAACTGCAAATCCAGAGCTGATTTACGGCTTTGTCAGCAGTGAAACCAAACAAACTGTGATGGGTAAACAGCAATGGAAAGCATTGGTTGAAGAAGCTATCCATAACGATTGGTTCAGTTTCCGTTTGCAGTCAGCCAATAATAGCTGGGGACAAACTTTCCACCGCGAAGTTTTTTCAGCGATTGAGCACGATGGCAAACGCTACAGCGCTAACCAATACTTATTTGCACTCGACCAACTCAATGCCAGCCATATTTTTGATGAATATGTTATTGAAACGATGATTCGCAAGCTCGAAACGGGAGAGATAGCCGAACCATTAGCCATTAATATCGCTCAAAGCAGCCTTTCTCAACCCAGTTTTATTCGTTGGGTCACTCAGACTCTGGCGAAGCATCGCTCTATCTGTGAGAACCTACACTTTGAAATACCGGAAAACGCATTCCTCAACGCCCCTCACCATACGGCGCTGTTTTGTAATGCCATAAGAGCAGCTGGCGCAGACTTTGGTGTCGATAACTATGGCCGGAATTTCCAATCATTAGACTACATCAACGAGTACCGTCCAAAATACGTGAAACTCGATTATCTATTTACTCACCATCTCGACGATGAAAAGCAAAAATTCACCTTAACGTCGATTTCTCGCACAGCACACAATTTAGGAATCACCACAATTGCGTCAAGGGTAGAAACGCAAACTCAACTTGATTTCCTTTCCGAGCATTTTATAGAAGTCTTCCAAGGCTTTATTGTGGATAAATAAAAAAGGTCAGATGTAATGCAAGACACGCTACTCAATTCGCTTATCTATGTGAGTCGTTATTATGGATTGGCGAATTCCCCAGAAGCACTGATCAACGGCCTACCTTTATCAGATGGGAAACTGACGCCTTTTCTCTTTCCTCGAGCCGCCGAAAGAGCGGGATTAATCGCCAAGGAAAATCGCTCAGCATTGGATCAAATCCCAAAGTTGGTTTTCCCCGTTATCTTAATTTTAAAAGGCGGTGAGGCCTGTGTGCTCAGCAGCATCAACGAAGCGAATCAAGAAGCTGAGGTCGTCACTGCGGAGTCTGGTCTAATCCCCGTAGCTATCCCCTTAGAGGAACTGACTGAACGCTATATTGGCCGCTACTTCATGGTGAAAAAACAGTTTCGCTATGACGAGCGATCACCGGAAATATTAAAGACCCGTGATGGCCACTGGTTTTGGGGTACGTTATGGCAGTCAAAGCACATTTATCGCGATGTGTTGATCGCTTCCATTTTAATCAATTTGTTTGCCATTGCGGCACCAATGTTCAGCCGTTTAGTGTATGACAAAGTCGTGCCTAACCTTGCGTTTGAAACCTTGTGGGTATTAGCGAGCGGGATTTTTGTGATCTTCTTATTCGATCTGCTCCTCAAACTACTTCGCAGTTATTTTATTGATGTGGCGGGCAAAAAATCTGACATTCTGATCTCTTCCAAGCTCTTTAGTAAAGTGATGGGGA
Source organism: Vibrio sp. V12_P9A6T4 (assembly GCF_963874835.1). NCBI lineage: Bacteria > Pseudomonadati > Pseudomonadota > Gammaproteobacteria > Vibrionales > Vibrionaceae > Vibrio > Vibrio sp. V12_P9A6T4. The sequence goes on from NZ_CAWNJO010000054.1 coordinate 17,117, forward strand.
TCAGAATGGAGTCTCGTCCTCCTTCTGTCGGTGCGTTTGCGCGACATTTACAAGAGTTCGAATCCATACGCGAATTCTTTACCTCAGCAACCATCTCATCATTGATTGACCTGCCATTTGCACTGCTCTTTTTAGTGCTGATCTGGCTAATGGCAGGCAGCTTAGTGCTGGTACCTATCGCTGGTGTACTGATCATTGCTATCTATTCTCTGCTCATCCAAGCACCTCTACGACGGGCGATTGAAGAGGGCTCTCGACTGGCATCACAAAAATACGCCAACCTGATTGAAAGTTTAGCTGGACTTGAAACGGTGAAACTCTTTGGCGCTCAAAGTCAGTTTCAATATCGCTGGGAAGAAGCGGTTGCGCACATGGCGAACTGGAACATTAAAAGCCGTCGAATTACTGATGGTATTCAAAATACTGCCGGCTTTGTTCAGCAAGCCGCGAACGTTGGCATGATCATCTTAGGCGTCTATCTGATATCCAACGGCGATTTAACCATGGGTGGGCTCATCGCCGCAACCATGCTCAGCGGCCGTGCGATTGGCCCAATGGTGCAACTATCATTACTTTCAACACGCTACAACCAAGCCAAATCGTCCTTAAAAATCATTGAGCAAGTGATGCAAATGCCAGATGAGCAAGAAGAAGGTAAACGCTATATTCATCGTCCGATTGTGCAAGGTAAAATTGAGCTAGACAAAATCACTTTTCACTATCCAAATGCGCCTGTTGCATCAATACGTGACTTAAGTATAACGATTCATCCGGGTGAAAAAGTAGCGATCATAGGCCGCATCGGCTCAGGGAAGACCACCTTAGAGCGCCTTATCATGGGGTTATATCAACCGACCGAGGGGAATGTTCGTATTGATGACACCGATATCGCGCAACTGCATCACATTGATGTGAGACGTAATATTGGTTGCGTACCTCAAGACAGCAACCTATTTTACGGTTCAATTCGCGATAACATAACGCTCGGGCGTCCCTTAGTTGATGATAGAGATGTGATGGATGCCGCCAACCGAGCGGGAGTTACCGCGTTCACACAGCAAGACCCCGCGGGGTTAGAACGACAAGTGGGTGAAGGCGGCTTGTTGTTGTCTGGTGGTCAGAGGCAAGCGGTAGCCATTGCTCGTGCACTGCTCGGACGCCCACCCGTTTTGCTACTTGATGAGCCCACCAGCGCCATGGACAATCGCTCTGAAATGCACATCAAACATCAACTGTCTCAATTGACACCAAGTGAGACGTTAATATTAATTACTCATAAAACGTCAATGCTCGATGTGGTTGATCGCGTCATTGTGATGGAGAAAGGCTGTGTCATTGCCGATGGTCCTAAATCGATGGTGTTAAACGATCTCAAACAGGGCAAAGTGAGATCAGTGCAATAGCCACCTTACTAGAAATAACATGATCAGCAAAAAACGAGGCAAAATGCCTCGTTTTTTGCTTAGCACTCTGAGATAAGAATGTTAGATCCCTCCAACATCTTCATCTTCAAGCATCGAAGCACATTTAATCTCATACTGGTTAAATGAGAAGATACTAGCGCCATGAGCCCGCTTGGTGATGATACGCTCATCATCAAATTGCACCGAAACATGGGTATAAACTTTATTTTTGACTTCGATCGTATTCATTTCGAGCAATTGCTCAAACTCCTCTCCCAGCATATCCAACGCCAATTTTGCTTTTTCTAAACGATCATTAGTCTGTTTCTTAAATTCATCAATTTTTAGCAGTTCCTCTTCCAAGCGTTCCGCTTTAGGCTTTTTCTTAAATTCAATCTCACGGCGGATCACTTCCATCGTCGCTTCTTGCGCTTGTTTATAATGTTCTTTGTGTTTCGCGACCCGTTCTTTATACACAGCATAACGAGCAAAAGCCTGCACAGCCGTGGCGGTATCGCCTTCAACGCCTAGATTGAAGCAAACGATCTTACCACCAACTTTCGCGTGACCACCACTGAGTGTGCCTTGCTTCTCTTTACTATCTAATACTTTTAGATCATTGCCACAGCGTAATTCATTGCTCATGCTGTGAACCGCTAAATTGATGTCATCTGCCGCTTGCAGTTCGCTAAATTGAGCATAGTTAGCCGTGATAGAGCCTCCTGATTTGATAATGCATGTTCTTGCTTCATCATCAAACACCGTATGGCCAATAATGCCTTTACCAACATCAATATTACCTTGGGCTTGAACATCAGCAGACTCAACAAACCCACCGATGGTGATTGAGCCCGTCGCTCTCACGATCATCCCAGGCTCGACATCGCCCGTGATGACAACACATCCTTTAAATTTCACGTGGCCAGTCGCTACACTGACGTTGTTTAAACATAAAGCGTTATCGACATCAACCGTTTTACTTTTCAGGATAGGCATGCCCGCTTGACTGGCCAGTAGCACATTCGGGTCATTGGGTGAGATGTAAGACCCCTTTCCTGCAACTAAGGCCGAGTCTTTACCTGGTTTAGGATCCAGCACTTTTCCCTGCACGGTATAGCCTGGCGTTCCTTGGGTTGCAGGAATTCGACGCATCACTTCATCATCTTGACCAACAGTGATGGTTTCACCTAAGTTGCGCATATCAATTTTATTCTGTCCTTGCTTTTTGGTCGGTGCTAACACGCGCTTACTGACATCCTCAACCAAAGGAATAAATTGTGCGTCTTTACCTTGAATGGGTTCGCGCCCCTGCGCAACAGGTTGAGTGTATACTTCCCCTGGCTTCAAGGTATTACTTACCATTAACACTTTCTTTAAAGCCAGTTTGTTGATGCCTTTTGTCACATGGGAATGAGCCAATGCATACACCAACTCACTACCGCGCAATGCTCTGCCCCCGTATGCACCCGTCACGACCATGCTGGCTAACATATCTCGATCACTAAATTCAATCTCAACCGAAGCGTTCTTCTTCTCTGCAATGGTGATTCCAGAGAATGCTTCACCCTTCCCCTCTTTTGCACAGTTGATAAAGCGGGTAACTTCAGTTTCATTTAAGAAAAATGTCGATGCAGATAACTCAAACAATGCTTCTTTCAAGCCTGCTTGGTCAAAATTTTTGTCGATGGACTCCGTCCCAGGCAGCTGGGCAATGACTTGTTTTTTGTCCTCTGAAAGCGAAATTAAGCGTTTCCACATACTACTTAACCCATATGGTTAGATTCCGTTCGTATGGCAGTGTATACAATTTACAGTATGGACTAAATCTTTAGGCAACCAAATTAAGGGCTACATCACTTAGTCACGACGAAACGAACCACATAACCTAAAAATAAACGAAAGAATGAGTTACGCGGAATTTTACAGTGTAAATAATCTGTTCAGTATTCAGACAATATCGGAAAATCATGTTTACTGTTAAAGGCGTAAGTCACCTTAACAGTGCAACCATCTTTTGAATATTCCAATGACTCACACAATTTAGAGACCAAAACAATCCCTCGACCGTGTGTACAGTTGCCGTCTACAACCGTATGTTGGTAGTCAAAGCCTTCGCCATTATGCTCAAGTGAAAAGCTCAATTGTCCCACCGTTGGGTCATAATCAATGTCTAGTTTAATCCATAACGATTCATCTAACTCATCCATACACTCTTCACGTCGTTGGTAAAAAGTGAGAAATCCATCTGGGTCATCTTTTAGTGAAGAATTAAGTTTTAATAACCCATGCTCAATGGCATTGGCAAACAGTTCTGACAATACAGAGCAAACGAGGTCAAGATGCTCGCCACCACTGATAAAACCGCGAACAATGTTACGCATCTCGACCATAATTGAAATCTTTTTAAGAATTGAAGCAGGAAAAAAGAGATGGCTTTGCATTGGTATATGGCTAAGAAACTGTTTTTTTTGCGACGCTAATATTTCATTATTATTGGTAATTGGAAATGTCATTGAAAGAATTGAGAGATCATCACCATGGCCACGATTGGAAAACTGGCATACTTCATCGTACAAATCTGAAATCTGAGTCTTACCGTTCCGTTGCAAAACTTGTTCGAGTCGCAACTGGCCAAATTGTTCCCCGTTTTCATTCATCGCTTCGGTAATACCGTCGGTATAACAGAGGATAGTTTGGTTAGGTTTTAATTTGAGATGAACTAAATTTACTTCAAATTCATCAGCATCCAGAACTCCCAGCGGCATATGTGTGGAGACGAGACGACGAACGATGTTGCTCTCTTCATCCAGTAAATAACCATCAGGCAAACCACCTCCCCACCACGAAACCTCGAAGCCGTTGGCTCGTATCTCAAATACACTGGCCGCAAGCATCATGCCAACAGGCAAAAACTTTACTAGCGCACTATTAAGTTCAGCGACCATTTCGCCAAGCGACATCCCTTTTTCAGCCATTGAAAAAAAAGTACGCGTAGCAGGGATCGTTGAAATCGCGGCAGGTAATCCATGCCCAGTGGCATCGGCGATCATGATGTAGACGCCACCATAGGGCCGGTTCGCCACAATGATGAGATCACCATTAAAAATGGTCGAAGGTGTGGAGATATAACTGATGCCATAGATATTGCTGACTTTTGCACTCATCTCCTCCATTAAGTTGGTGAAAATGGATTCGGCGATGGCGTAGTCATATTGTACTTGTTCGTTGAAATAATTGAGTTTATCTCGCTGTTGAGTGACTTCATTATGCATTTTCACAATACGGTAATGAGCCTGCACTTTAGCGAGCAGTACGCTTCGCTCTACTGGTTTAAGAATAAAATCATCGCCCAGCGATAAGCAACGTTCAAACGAATCATGATCATCAAGCACGGTCAAAAATATAATGGGGATATGGTGATTTGGAAAAGAGTCGCGGATCTCTTTTGCGGTGGTGAAACCATCTTTAACTGGCATCATCACATCCAACAAAATAACGTCGGGTAAGACGTCCATGACGAGCATCGCCTCAACAGCATCAGCGCCATTTTCGAAGGTATCCATGTGCTCAACAATAGGCGATAAAATAAACCGACAGAGCTCTCTATTTGATTTATGGTCATCAACAATCGTTACGCGCATCGGCTCACTCCTTAAGCATTATTCGATACTAAATTTTTTATCAAATCGAGAAATCAGTAAGATTTTCCTTATTTGGGGTAAGGTATTGGTAATTCGGATCATGCCATCACTTTGCTCAAGATATTTCTGCATATTGAGCAGCATTCCAAGACCAGCACTGTCAATATAGTCCACCTTGCGTAAATCAATGGTGAATCTAAAACCTCGATAGGGTGAATAACTATTACGAAATTCTTTAACTAGGTTAAAGCCAAAAGCACCATCAATCGCGATAGTAATGTGTTTCGCATTGCTATCTATTTCAGTTTCTATACTCATCGTACTCCCTCCTAGAAAAGCTCGACTTCGCCTTCGTCCATATTAGTTTGGATTGCGGCGGGACCACTTCGATTGTGCAGGCGCTCTGTCAATTGGTGAAGTTGCTCTGCCCATGCTGCTTTAGTCATGCTTTGTGTTAGTAAAGCGTTCAATAGCTCATTTGCTTCTTGCAAATAATCAATAGACGCATGCGCATAATCACTTTGTTGAACCACAATGTCAGCAAATTGAAGGGCACGGACGCCATTACTCACTTGCTGGGTTAATTCTTGTCCTAATTCTTGAATTTTTTGCACTTCTTGCTCTATTTCTATATTCACTTGTTGGACACCACGCAGCATGTGGTCCACTTTCTCTTTCGACTCAATCACGTGAGTCATATCTATCGATGCCATTTCGCCAACGGTTTTGTTTGCTCTTTGTACTGTTTGTTGAGCAACATTAATTTCTGATTCAATTTGAGTATTCAGTGTTCTTGCTTTAACCGACAAGTCGCGCACCTCTTGAGCCACGACCGCGAAGCCTCGCCCGGCCTCGCCCGCTCGCGCTGCTTCAATCGCCGCATTCAGCGCCAATAAGTTGGTCTGTTCCGATAGGCTTCTCACTTGATTTAACAGTTTAAAGACCATATCCAATTTTTCTGACATGTCGTGAATGCTGTGTACCGCTGAAATACTTTTCTCCGAAATATCAATCAGAATTTGTACAAAGCCATCAATAATCGCCTCAGTCTTTGGTAGTACGGTGGTGAGATCATATTCGCTACCTTGGTTTGCCAATAAGTTATTGACCAAGGTACTTGAGACGTGACTCTGTTTTTGGCTGATATCTTGCAAGCCAAAAAATGCGTTATTTAATGTCTCTACTGAACCTTCAATCACGGTGTGCTGCATGGTTAAAGGGCTACTCACTTTAGGTAGCGTCTCTTTGAACAGTTTTTCAATACTCTGTAGATGTTGCTGCGTTTCAAGAGTGGACTCTTCTTCAACCTTATTTTGGTTGGCTTTAGCTTTGTTTTGTTCACTAACATTCATAGACAATACTAGCCAAGGTATTGCTGCCGCAAAAATCATTAGCCCCATGCTCCATAAATTAGGGGAATGAAGCATGACGGCAAAAAGGGCCATTAGCTGCAAAACTAAAGCTAAAATATATTTTGCTTTTGGTGTCACTGTTTTATTTATCATCACCCATTCCTTGCTTCTCTATGTTGAGCTTATTTAATGAGACAACACTAGCGATAGAGCTCATCACAAATCCATTGTGGTATGGCATTTAACGCTTTGATATTCTGTGTTGCGCCAATCTCTACTGCCGCTTTGGGCATTCCCCACACCACTGATGTTTTTTCGTCTTGAGCTAAAGTCAATGCGCCACACAACTTCATTTTGAGCATGCCTTGCGCTCCATCTTTACCCATCCCGGTTAAGAGGATACCGATGGCTTTGTCTCCCACATTTTCAGCAACCGTATCAAACATCACATCTACTGAGGGTTTATGACGATTGACCGCAGGTCTATCGTCAACTTGACAGTAAAGGTGAGTGCCTTTTTTTATCACCATCAGATGCTTATCTCCGGGAGCAACATAAGCGCATCCATTCACTAAAGGCGCTTGATTAGCGGACAACTCTCTCACCTCTACGGCGCTACAAAGATTCAAACGCTCTGCAAAGGGGCGAGTAAACATCGCACTGATATGTTGAGTGATCACGATCGGTGGCAACCCTGCTGGTAAAACAGAGAATATGCTTTTTAATGCTTCTGTTCCGCCCGTTGAGGCTCCAATCGCGATCAACTGATAACGCGCCTCTTGGTGGCTAGCCGCTATCAGTTCGACCTGATTAACCGCCGCAGAATGATGCGATTGAACGACATTTGCCCCTGCCGCCATTTTTATTTTGTCGTTCACCAGCTCCCTATAACTTGCCATTTCAGCCGTGTTTTCGACCGACGGTTTAGGGAAGTAATCCACTGCACCAAGCTCTAATGCTTCTAACGTGGCTTGAGCACCATGCTGGGTCAAGGTTGAAATCATCACTACCGGCATAGGGCGTAACCGCATAATATTTTTTAAAAATTGCACGCCATTCATTTTTGGCATTTCAATATCTAGCGTTAGCACATCAGGGTTGTGCTGCTTGATAAGCTCTCGGGCTTGGTAAGGATCTTGTGCCATTGCGACGACGTCTAACATAGGGTCAGCATTAATCAGCTCGCAGAGCAGTGCTCTAAAAACGGGAGAATCATCGACAATCAGCACTTTGATTTTTTTCATTTAAATAGCTCCACATCATCACTCTCTTTATGCGCTTTACGATCCAACTGTGTGGCATAAACCTTTTCTTGAAAACTTAACCGGCTCACTTCGGTCAATGGAATTCTTTTTAGCCACACTTTACCTGTCATGGGTTCGAAAATGACTTTTCTCGGTTCGTCCCCCCCTAAGTCACTGGCTTCGACAATAAGCCTTTCTTGCTCAACATAGTTTTTGATGAAATCTATGTTTTTCTGGCCAATCATGGCTTTGAAACCCAGCATTTGTGCTCCACCAAAGAGTTTTACTCGTAAGCGCTGACGCTCAGCCCCCATTTTGATCAACTGATTAATCAGTAGCTCCATCGCATAGCAACCATAACGAGAGGCGGTTGAAGCAATATCATCAGGATGCCAGTGATCAATTTGTGAATGCTGATCAAAAGGCAATAAAAAATGGTTCATCCCTCCAACTTTGGCCGCTTGGTCCCACATACAGGCGGTAACGCAAGAACCTAAACCGGTACAAATGACCTCTTGTCGCATCGTACAGTACAACCCACCGGGCAAAACCTTTACCCAATCCACTTTTTGTTGGGGATGATAAAATCGGCTGAAATTCCGATTGTCGGTTGCCAAATGCATCGCCAACGAGGTCATTAATTGTTCCTCATTTTTTCACGTAAATGGTGTGGCCGAGATGATGAAAAACATCAGCACAGCGCCCCACACTTTCTGAATGACCCAAAAATAAAATCCCATTCGGTTTCAACCATTCATAGAACCTTTCGATCAAAGCCTCCTGCGTGGGTTTATCAAAGTAGATCATCACGTTTCGGCACGAAATGAGGTCTAAATTCTTAGGTAGCGTCCAAGGAGATAATAAATTCAGTTGCTGAAAATGGACAAAACGTTGCAATTGACTGGCGATTTTTATTTTTCCCTGTTTGATACCGCGCCCTTTTACAAAGCACTTTTTAAGATAGTGCTGTGGAATAGTAACCACAGCCTCATCGGTATAAATGCCCGCTTGCGCATGTGCCAAAACCTGTGTGTCTAAATCTGTTGCGTAGATATCAACATTGTCTGCGAAATCAAATAAACCGCTGCTGTATAACGACGCAATAAAGCTGTATGGCTCTTCACCACTAGAGCAGCCAGCAGACCAAATTTTAGGATGACGCACGCCCTGTGATCGCCACTCATCGAGCAGTACTTTTTCTAAAAACTCAAAGTGGTGATACTCGCGAAAAAACTGGGTTTTGTTAGTCGTTAACGCATTGATGAAGTGGATCCGCTCTTGCTCATTATGCTCAATAAGCTCCTTGTAATCACAGAAACGCTGAATCCCCCGTCGACGCATCTGACGGCTCAAACGGCCGTAAACCATCGCTCGCTTGGCATCCGACAAGTAAATGCCGGCCGTTTTGTGCATAAACCACTGGATGAATTTGAAATCCTTTGCGGTGAGTTCAAATTCTTGGTCATTGTTCATCATGATTGGATGGCTATCTGTTAGAACTCTTCCCATTCATCTCCATCCTCATTGAGGTTGAGCCCAGAATTGGCAACGTTATTGGTGGCTTTAATGCCTGCCACTTTCTTGACCTTGGGTTTGGGTTGATGGGCGGAGATGGGTGTTCTTTTGGGCTCGAACGTTTTGATGTTGTCATCGGTGGTGAAATAGCTCATCAAGCTAATCAGCTCTTTCCCTTCATCTTTCAACGATTGGCTGGCCGCAGAGGTTTGTTCAACAAGAGAGGCATTTTGCTGCGTCATCTCATCCATGGCTGTAATTGCACGATTGATTTCGTCAATGCCCGTCGATTGTTCAATACTGGATGATGCAATTTGGGCGATGAGATCAGATACTTTTGCTACAGCGTCCACAATCTCATTCAACGTTGCTCCTGACTCATCAACTAAACGCGATCCCTCTTCGACTTTCTCAACACTATCTTTAATCAGTCCTTTAATCTCTTTCGCCGCTGCTGCGCTACGCTGCGCAAGGTTTCGAACCTCTCCAGCAACAACAGCAAATCCACGCCCTTGTTCTCCGGCTCTTGCCGCTTCTACCGCTGCGTTCAAAGCCAATAAATTGGTTTGAAAGGCTATCTCGTCTATCACTCCAATAATATCGGCAATCTTCTTACTCGAACGATTAATTTCCGACATGGCCGAGATCGCTTGCCCCACCACTTCACCACCTTTACTGGCTTTTTTGGCAGCATCACTCGCTAGATCGTTCGCACCTTTGGCGTTATCTGCATTTTGGCGCACGGTCGCTGTCATCTCTTCCATACTGGCGGCCGTTTCTTCTAAATTGGATGCTTGAGCTTCCACCCGTTGGCTCAAATCATTATTGCCTTGCGCGATTTCCGTTGACGCCGTAGCCACTCTGGCAGAAGAAATGGTGATCTTTTCAACCATATCGCGCAGGTTAGCAATCGAGGTATTGACCGCATTTTGCAGTTGACCAAACTCACCTTGGCTGCCCTCTTCCATCTTGGTATTCAAATCGCCATCCGCCACTTTGCTCATGACGTCAATACACTGAGCCAGCGGTGAAACTAAGGTATCAAGCAAGTTATTAATCCCCTCACCCAACTCCCGCATAAATCCGCTGTACACGGTGGTATCAATTCGTTCATTCAACTGCCCTGCGATAGCTTTTTGAATGAGGCTCTCTACTTGGTATTGACCATCTTGTTGTTCGGTAATATCGATCCATTGCAATGCAGGGCCAATGTATTCCCCTTTGTGATTGTGCATCGCAATACAAGTTAAATTAAATTGCAGCGCCCCCACTTTGATGTTGGATGAAAATGGCAAACGATCAGGGTTGGCAATTATGCTACGTTGATGGCCCGGGTTTTTATGAAAGATATCGATATTTTGTCCGACCAGATTATTGACGTCAAAGCTTGTTAATACTGTCCTCAACTCACTTTCTCTTGTACGCATCAACTTGGTCAATGAAGGGTTTAAGTATTGAATAATACCCTCTTTATCGGCCATCATTAGGTTGGTTGTCATCCCCTCGACTGCCGAAGCTAAGCGGCCTATTTCTTGCTCTTTTGCAATCTCTTGAGTGACATCACGCCACTCTAATGTGTTCCCGATATAAATACCGTCTTCATCAATAATGGCGCCAACATTAAGCTCGATCTTCACTCCTTTAATAGTAATCATGGTAGTGAAAGGCAAGTTGGCTGGATTCGACAGCATTTGGCGTTGATGCTGTGGATTGACGTGAAAACCATCGATGCAGTAGCCAATCAATGACGACTCTTCAGCTTTAAAATCAGGCCAGACACTTTGAAAAAGCACTTCATGCTGCTTGAGTAGAATCAATGACTGCTTATTGAGATAGGTGATTTGAAAATCTCGGTTAATCATCATCAATGCGGTTTTTGCTGCATTAAGAGCAGAAAGAAGCTGCTGATTGGAGAGCCCTTCATTCTCATCGACCAATGGATCTTCTATCTGCTCAACAAATTTTTTTGGTTCTGGTTTGCGGTTCCAAAATGCCATGAGTATTCCCTCACAAAATAGCGTCTTCTACGAATGTCTGATTTAACCCAGGTACATCAAAAAGGGTCTCGATATTAATTAGGATCAAATGACCGTTAGCCACACTAGCAATTCCCTTCATAAATTGTGGTTCAACCGTGGTGGATAAGGCTGGTACAGGTTTTATCTCTTCAGCGGCTAAGTCATACACTTCTGAAACACCATCGACAATAATGCCGAGCGGATTGCGTTGCGCGTCATTCAAAACGATAACAACTGTCGTGGCCCCAATCTGTGCAGGTGGCAGACGAAAACGAATTCGAAGATCAACAATCGGTACGTACTCACCACGAATATTGAGTAAGCCAACTAAGTAATCCGGTGCATTGGGTACAGAGCGCACATCACTCCAGCCGCGAACTTCTCGGACCTCAAGGATTGGCACAGCGTACTCATCGTTATCCAGCACGAAACTAAGAAACTCTTGTTTAGACATCAGGGTTCCTCACTCAGTATTCGGTGCATATCAAGGAGCCCTTGGGTATCGAGCAGTGACATGACCTCTTCGCCAACATTGAGCAAACCGAGCGAATACGCAGCGGCAGGTGTTTCCCCCACGGCAGGAAACAGCACATTATCTCCCTGGCCAATCACATCACTCACTGCATCAACGACTAAGCCCATAATACGAGGCCGCTCTTGTTGCAGGCTACGAAGTACCAACACCACAGTCGTGGGAAAGTAGCCACAGGCCTCCATACCAAATCGAAGGCGCAGATCGATAATAGGCACAATCATGCCGCGTAAATTAATCACACCTTTCACAAAGCTAGGCGCGCGAGGAATAGGCGTAGGTGGCTCCCACACTCGAATCTCTTCAACATCTTGAATTGCTACCCCGTACAACTCATTCGCTAACCGGAAACTCAGAAAATCGGCCTCACAGCTTCTTTCTTCATAAACAGCATTCAAAACACTCTGTGTTTGATTCTCTTGTTGATGATTTGGTGAATAATCATATTCCATGGCTCTTCCCTGTCACCTTCACTAAGCGGCAATAATCTTGGGAGATAAACTTGAACGTCGATTCGAGTACGTGGAGATTAACCCTTGAATATCTAAAATGAGCGAAACGGAACCATCTCCCAAAATCGTAGCTCCTGATATGCCTGCCACTTTGCAGTAATTTGACTCTAAGCTCTTTATAACCACTTGCTGCTGGTCTAGCAGCTCGTCAATCAATAAGCCAACGCGACACCCAGCGGCTTCAACAAAGCAGAGTATTCTATCGGGCAAAGCACCACTTGATCCCATTTCCAGTTCATCTTGCAGACGTAAGATAGGAATGTTTTCGTCACGAAGCCGGTACAGCTCAACCCCACCGGCGGCATACTTCACATTAGCTAGGTTGATTTGGATAGATTCGATAATGGTGAGCAGTGGGATGATGTAAACTTCCCCGCCTACTTTGATCAATTGCCCATCGAGGATGGCTAAAGTGAGTGGTAAACAGATAGTGAAATGGCTGCCTTTACCTAACGTGGATTCAACATCAATATGCCCACCCAACTCTTCGATATTACGTTTTACAACATCCATACCGACGCCACGACCTGAAATATCAGACACTTGTTCTGCTGTTGAAAACCCTGCGGCAAAAATAAGGTTAAGGATCTGTTTGTCGGTGATATCTTCACGCCGTGTATCTTTAGGTAATACACCTTTTTCTAGCGCCTTTTGAAATATTCTTTCACAGTTTATCCCCGCGCCATCATCTTTCACTTCGATCACTATCGAGCCACCTTGATGATAAGCATGTAGTTCAATGGTGCCGATTTCTGGTTTGCCTTGTTCAAGGCGAATGTGTGGCTGCTCAATTCCGTGGTCAATACCATTTCTGACTAAATGAACCAATGGATCAACAATACGTTCAAGGACGGTTTTATCGAGCTCGGTGTGCTCGCCAATGATGTTCAGTTCTACTTTTTTTTCAAGTCGGCCGCACAAGTCTCGCACAAGGCGAGGAAAGCGGCTAAAAGCAAAGCTCATCGGCAGCATGCGAATATTGAGCACATTTTCTTGTAAATCTTTACTGTTTTGCAAAAGCTGAACTAGGCCTGCTTGCAACTTTTCTAATTTATCCATGGTGAAATCGTTGCCGATTTCGGTCAGCATTGATTGGGTGATAACAAGTTCCCCAACCAAATTAATCAGGCTGTCGACTTTCTCAATATCGACGCGAATAGAGCTTACGCTGGATTCTGCTTTCGCCACTTTGGGCGCAACAGCGGGCATAGACTCTATTGATTTTATGAGATCGATGGGTTTTATGAGATCAACTTGCTCTGCTGATTCGGTAGGGGGAACAGCGTTCGCATGAAACGTAGGTGGCGCCTCGGCCAAAGATTCCTTGCTCTCGCTGACCATATCTTGGGTCGTCGATTCTTGTACTAAAGGTTCAACAATTAAGTCACATTCATCTTCAACCCATTCAAAGATTTCGCGAATATCACTCTCTTGCACTTGGCTACTGAGAAAAATAGTCCAGCTTAAATAACAAAGCTCAGCCTCTATTTCCGCCAATTCGGGAAGGTGCTCAAGCTGAGCTTCCGCCCTGCACTGATCATCCAGTTCATAAAGCTCTCGCAGCAACCGAAGTGGATCATTACCACTGAAATAAAGTTCTCTATGCGGAGTAAAAACGACTTTCCAACCTAAGTGGTTCTCGTTGTCAGAAGCCTTTAAGAGCGATGACGTCTGTTCATCTTCGGCGTCAAGTGAGTGATGGTCTGCTAGTTCATGATCAACTGTTGAATTGTCGGCAAGTAAAGTATGCAATGACTGGCTGACTCTCTGCTGAAGCTCACTATCAACCTCACCGTGGCTCTCATGCCCCGCGAGCATATTGCGAATGCAATCACCGCTTTTCAGTAAAATGTCCACACTTTGAGCGGTGAGAGTTGATTTTTCGTTACGGACGAGGTCAAGATACGCTTCGACAGAGTGGGTAAATTCACTGATATCCAGTAAACTAAAGGTCGCAGCGCCACCTTTAATCGAATGGGCAGCCCGAAAAATGGTATTAATAGTCTCTTTCTCAACCTGATTAGGGTCAAGATTAAGCAGTACATTTTCAAGCACTTCAAGATTTTCACGACACTCTTCGTAAAACATCTTGCGCAACAGTTCCATGTCTAAAGCCATAGCTCTTCCTGCCAGTTAACGTCGTTTAACGAATGAAGCTTCTAATAAAATACGGTGTTCTATATGACCCGTTTTAGTGTTTTCAATAGCGTCTCAGGGTTGAACGGTTTAACCAACCATCCTGTAGCTCCAGCGAGTTTTCCTTCTTGTTTCTTTTCCATACTCGTTTCGGTGGTTAGCATCAAAATAGGAATAAACTTATATTGAGCATGACCACGTATCGCTTTAACTAACTCAAAACCACCCATCACTGGCATGTTGACGTCCGAAATAACAACATCAAATTTGGTTTGTTGTGCCTTACGTAATGCATCACTTCCATCAATAGCAGTTTCAACTTCATAGCCTGCATCTTTCAATGTATGACTTAGCATTTGACGAATTGAAACCGAATCATCAACCGCGAGGATCTTTGTCATAGCCTCTTCCTTGCAAAATCTCATTACTCTGCGAACAAGCTTTCTAAAGCCAGTAGCGCAATACCTTCATTGAGCGTGTTTGTTGCGTTAACTAAAGTGATCTCAATTCCAGCTCGCTCTGCTGTCATAAACAAAGTAGCAAGCAGTTGTAGACCGGCAGCATCCACGCTATTGACTCGTGATGCATCTATTGTTAAAGGAGGAGTTAGGCTTAGCCATTGAAGATAATTTGCTTTGGAATCTAGTACCGTTGAAATTTCCAAAGACTCCGCCAACAAAAGATCCATATCTCATCCTTACGTACTATTTATATTCTATGTTTTAGGAGAACACCTGACTTTGAGTGTAGGAGGGAATACTCATTAAGCAAATGATTGAACACGTTAGGAACAAAAATAAAAACCTCATAATAATGGTGACCGTATGGTTAACTCATTAATATAGTTTAGATTTTTTATTCTGTGACTAGAACAAAAAATCCTACTCTTAAGACGTAAGTAGTAGGACTTTTTTGTCATATGACAAGCACAGTACATCTGGAGAAGGTGTCTGCTCTTACATTATTCACGCTTTACACTGTAAATTGGCTGCAGTTCATTGCGTTGAATGATCCACTTTACAGTGTAAATCATCTAATAGTCGATTGAGGTCATGACGGAGGGTAGCCTCAATCATTTTCCGTCCAGTGAGGTTTAATTGACTGGCACACTCTTGCCAGCTTTTCTTTTGCAACACTTTGACAATAAGTAGATCAGATAATCGTGATAGAGCAGCTTTATCCAATGAAGTAATTAGCCGATGAATCCATACACTCACACTCTCATAATCCGCACCGCCTTGTGCGTAACAACGCAGCAATGAATAAGGTAGGAAATTAACTTCATTTGAATCCGCGCATGCGACACGATCTCGGACTAATGACAAGATGGTACGAACCAAAGCCGGCTCTAAACTTTGTAAAGAATCAGATAGAGAGAAAATGAAATGCTGTTCGAAAATCTGTTCTGCCCGAGTTAACCAATCCAATTTTTTCGCTTGAACCATGATTAAGGAAAAACAGCCACTCGCACTGTCTCTGTGGCTCCCTAGTTTTATCGGAACAAATTGGTTCTTAGCCCAAAAAGCCATTAAATCGCTCGTTACGCCAAAACTCGTCGCTAAATAGTCGGCATCATTTTCCAGCATGCACGCTTCAATCAAGCGGCTGCCCAACCCTTGATTTTGTAATTCGGGATGAACTGCAATACGCATGATGCGCTGACAAACACTCTGCGCAGCCTGCGTAATACCAACTTGATTAGCTAAGCAAACAGGAACTAGATGACCTTTAGGACGTCGCTTTCCTCGTTGGATCTCTTCCACTAAAGCGTTACAAAGCCCACCTTCACGTACTGTCAGCAAACAACCGACACAAACCTCGCCTACCATTGCAGCAACTAGCTGAACTTTATCGTCCGCTAAAAAATGAAATAGATCGTTTGGTGATGTCTGGTAATGAGCATTCACTAATAACGAAAAAATAGCGGCTAAGCGTGTCGGGTTGGCAATGAGTTGAGCCTTATCCAGATGCTCAATGTTAAGTGTCGCTAACTGTTCTGATGTCATCGTCGGCAATGTAGCTAAATCATAGCGAAGGAGGAAGGTATCGTAATGCCACGCTTCTAACGGATCACCCTGACGCCAACGGATCGGCTGATCTAAATGGAGAGTTCGAGTCCCAGCTCGATGGTGTGCTAACCAAGTTTGAAACTTAAGCGTGAACCCTCTCCCACACCCTTCGTAGCCATGAATGGTGGTAGAGAAGACCGCGCGATGATAGTGTTCAACCCAGTTTTTTAACATTGATAAAGGCAGCGCGGCCGCTTCATCTACCAATAGGAGATCACACTGTGGCCGATGCAAAATCAGCTCATCCGGTGCCACAAACGTCAATGACGAGTTTTGCCAAGTAAGGGATTGTCTGGTGACGTGAGCGCCTGCTAAACCTTTAGCCGCATGTTCAAATATCGGCGCTACGGCATGGATTGAGGGTGCCGTGACCACAATATCTAATGAACGAGACGCCATCAATTTAGCCGCAGCAATACCAAGCGCACTACTTTTCCCTCGTCCCCGATCGGCAGTGAGAACCAATGGTCGCTTGCGATGCCCATCCATCACACGAAGAATTGCTGAAACCGCATCAACTTGCTGTTCATAAATCGGTGATTGAGAGCTGACTCGTGGATAAACGGGTAAAGGAGGGCAAGGTTGATTCTGTTCTATAACAACAAGCTGTTCGAACGCTCGCGTTAACCAGCGCTCAGCAAAAGAGTCGTTACGCTGAGGGGCTTCAATGATCAACAGTAACCCACCACCGACCAGTGAACCCAGCGCAGCACTGAAACTGTTCGCATCAAAACCATGGTGATTATCACAAATAAGTAAATGGCATTCTTGACCAAGAAACTGCTGCCCTTTGTTGAAGGGGGCATAACGAACGCATGGTAACGGTTCTCCACCTAACTGAAATATGGCTTGCCCCTCATTTTTTGCGAGAAAATGCATAAGCAGGTGTTGTTGCCATTGAGGCTCACCACGGATTAAGAGCCCCATACGCCATAGGCTATTCTCAGCCTGCACCATCAAATCATCTAAATAAGCCGCTATCATGTTCATATTTACGCCACCTCGCTGAAACGCAATGGTAGCACAGCCGCTATAATCACTGTGCGTCGTTAAAAATATTTTTCTTTACGACAAATTATATTTGCTTTAATCGTGACCATTTTTAACTAATTATTCACCTACACCCCAGTACACTTCTGGGCTATTTAAGGAATTCAAATGCAATGAAAACTTTCATCAAAGGATTGGTTTTGGCAGCAGCTCTAACTTCTTCACACGTAAGCGCAGACAACAAAACACTCAACGTTTATGCATGGGGAGGATATCTTCCAGAAAAATCCCTCAAGCAGTTTGAGCAGCAGGAAGGGGTAACGATTAACTATTCGACCTTTGAAAATAACGAGTCAATGTATACCAAGCTCAAGTTGCTCAAAGGTGGCGGTTATGATGTGGTTTTTGCCTCAGCGTATTTCATTGAAAAAATGGGACGTGAAGGGTTACTAACCGAGCTGGATCATGCACAAATCCCGAACATGAAAGATGCCATGCCTTCACTACTCGGCCAAGCACACGATCCCAAAAATAGTTATTCCCTGCCCTATATTTGGGGGATCACTGGCCTCAGCTATAACGAAGCATTAGTACCAGAAGGTGTCTCTCGCTGGGCTGATTTGTGGGATAAGAAATATAACCAACAAGTGATGTTGATTGACGATATTCGCGATGTCTTTGGTATGGCGCTGATCTTAAATGGCTTCAGTATTAATACAAAAAATGAAAAAGAGATTGAAAAAGCCTACCAATCATTGGTCGCGTTAAAAGATAATGTACTGTTGTATAACTCTGATGCGCCACATGTGCCTTATGTCTCAGGTGAAGCAGCGTTAGGGATGCAATGGAACGGGAATGCCTACCAAGGCCAAGTTGAGATGCCAGAGCTAAAATTTGTAATGCCGGAAGAAGGCGCAGTCTTGTGGATGGATAACTTTACTATTCCATCAGGCAGCAACAACAAAGCGTTGGCGCATAAATTCATCAACTTCATGTATCAAGCAGAGAACCAAGCTGAGATTGTGAATAGCTTAGGTTATGCATCGGCAACAAAAAGCGGCCGAGCGTTGCTTCCAGCAGAACTTCGCGACAATCCAACGATTTTTCCAGCCGATGAAGATATGGCTAAAGGGGAATTCATTAATGATGTTGGGCCTGAAGCGCTCGCTATCTACGAAAAATACTGGCAGCGTTTAAGAAATCAATAGATTCGAACTGAATAGACTTAGTTACTAAAAAACCCGCCGTGGCGGGTTTTTTATTCTTTACATGATGGATGCTTAATCAAGCTTAGATTGAATAAAATCTAATATTTCTTGCACCGTAGCATCATCCACCTTTTTCAAATTAAGCGCTAAATTACTGCCTTTACGACTGTAACTTGCGCGACCTTTGATCAGATCAATTTTTACATGCTCAGTGCGTTTAGGTGGCAATAACTCTTGTATCCAAGACTCAATTGTCTCTGTGACTTCTTTCGTCAATCGGGCAACACCTTGTACGCTACTACGCTGCCAAACAAATCCATCTTCAGATTGACACTTTTCCAACAAATTTGCTTGTTGCTTTGCATCGAGTTCATTAAATTGTTTATGTAATTTAACTATGGTTGGACGACCTAATTCAACCACATTTGGATAAGCTTGCAATAGCTCAAGTGGCAAAGCCGCTGCTTTTAGAGCACCACTTACTAGGGCCTCACTGCACTGAAATATCTTGGCTAAAGCTTTTTGGTCTTCCGCTTCACCGTTATCCAGCTTCGCTTGCATCTCTTTACCCTTCTCATAAAGAGAAAGCGGCTTGTGCGCGTTTGCCACATCCGAAAGAAACTTCGCATGTTCCGAGTTTATGTCTTCAGCGACATAAACCAAAAATTCTTTACCCGCCAAGATACAAGACATTCGACGACGGCTGCCATCAAGGACTTCAATTTTGCCCCCAGCGGTTTTACGACCAACCGCAGGATATTGCTGACCACGCTCGCGTAATGTACTCAATACATCAGATAGAGCATGCTCATTCAGAAAAGCTTGTTCACGCGCATTCTGCGTAAAAACAATCGTCTTTTCCGCTACTTGATCAGCGGGAATCTTGACCAGTTCGAAAGTGACTAACTCTTCTCCCGCAACCGCCAATTCGATGATTTGCGCTTGTTCTTTCGCTGCCGTTTGGGCTTCTTGCGGGGTGGTTGCACGTCGCTTATTCGCTTTACCAAACAGTTTCGCATTTAGTTCAGACGTTTTAATTGCCATGTTTTACTTACCCCTGATTTAGTGATGACCAATGACTGTGAAGCACTCGCTCAAGCTCCAGTGCACTTTTTTGCACAGCGTCTTGCGCAGTCGCTAGCGTCTTTTTACCACCTTCAAAATCGCTGGTGGTGAGATCAAAAACGGTGCTGTAGGTGTCAGCACAGGTTTCAAATGCTCGGCTACGCGGAATCGTCGCCATCATGACTTGATCACCCAACAGGTAATTCATTTCCGTTAATACCGAGACTTGCTTTTTATTATCATCTTCAAACATCGTCGGCATCAAACGTACAAATTCTAACCCTTTCCAATCTTCTGGAAACATTTCATAAACCGTAGGAAGGTGTTGAAAGAAATTGACGGTTGACGCCCAATCTAATCGCTTAGCCGCGCACGGGATCAGTAATGCATTGGAAGCATACATTGCATTCCATACCAATGGATCAACGTGTGGGCCAGTATCAATCATAATGATGTCAAAATCATCGCCAATCTTATCGATAAGTTTCTCTTTCAGCAGTCGAACAATATCAAGCGATTGATTTTGCGAAAGATACTGCCACGCTTCTGCGTTAAACATTGCATCTTCAGGAAATGCAGAGATGGTTTTTAAATTGGGATATTGGGTTGGCAACATCACGTTCTTATGTAAGAACGCCTTGTCCACTTCAGTGTCTTCAGGCACGTTGTCTAACATAATATCAACGGCAGAATAGATATTACTGTGCTCTGATAAACTTATTTGCGGGTTGAGAAATAGCCGTAATGAACCTTGCGGATCTAAGTCAATCAAGCAGATACGGTAACGCTGATCCAAATTCAGGGCGAGGCACGCGGCTAGATGGACAGCCGTCATTGATTTGCCTGTCCCCCCCTTTTGGTTCTGAACATTGATGACCCAAGGCTTATGATCACCATGCTTTTTCCTTTGGTGGAACTTAGGCACACCAGCGGCATCCATGAGCATGTGGGCTTCCGCTAAAGAAATTGAATAGTGATTAGCATTGTTTTTAGTAAATTGATGGCCAGCTTGTTCCATTTTGGAAATGGCATCATCTAGCTTACGGCGTGTTAAGCCTGAACGAGTTTCCATTAGCGCTTTTGACATCGCTGGGAAATGGTCATCACTACGTTCTTCTAAAACAATTTCAATTCGGTCAGCTTGCACCTGCTGAGTTTGCTCGGCGAGCTGGTAGAGATTCGCTATGGTTTGTTCTCTTTTCATTGCCAAATTCCATAATAAGTACCTAACGCAGATTGTACAGCAAACAATTTAATACTCAACAAAAAGGTGAACATTCACTTTTAGATTAATATCACAATAAATAGAAAAATATATCGGAATTTAATGAATTGACC
>NZ_CAWNJO010000055.1:0-37839 GCF_963874835.1 Vibrio sp. V12_P9A6T4
GTCATCCACACATAACCATTTTAACTCAAACTATTTTTTGTTTTTTTAAATTTATTTTTGATATAAAAAATCAGTAATTTAATGACAAAATAGCTAATGACAACTGGGTTAAAACTTGAAAACCGTTAAATTAATGTTTAGTGTACTATACATATTTACGGCTAAACATTAAATAGCCATGAAGAACAAAGGATGTAAATCATGTCACCCGTGTTAGAAGTTAAGAACCTCTACAAGGTATTTGGAGAGACTCCACAACAGGCTTTCCCGCTGTTAGAAAAAGGGTTGGATAAGGACCAAATTTTCGAGCAAACCGGGCTCACTGTTGGGGTCAAGGATGTGTCTCTTTCAATCAATGAAGGGGAGATTTTTGTCATTATGGGTTTGTCCGGTTCGGGCAAGTCCACTTTAGTTCGATTGTTGAACCGTCTGATTGAGCCAACCCAAGGAAGTGTTTTACTGAAGGGTAAGGATATTGCCCATATTTCAGAGCAAGAGCTGCGCGATGTAAGACGTAAAAATATCTCAATGGTATTTCAGAACTTCGCACTCATGCCACATATGACCGTTCTTGAAAACGCTGCCTTTGGATTGGAACTATCAGGAGTAGTGGCTCATGAACGTAATAAAAGTGCAAAAGAAGCGCTCGCTCGGGTTGGCTTAGACGCCTACTGTGAGTCATTCCCTGATGAGTTATCGGGTGGGATGAAACAACGCGTTGGTTTGGCCCGTGCACTCGCCAACGACCCTGACATTTTGTTAATGGACGAAGCATTTTCTGCACTCGACCCGTTAATCCGCACCGAAATGCAAGATGAACTAATCCGCCTGCAAAATGATGATAAGCGAACCATCGTTTTTATTTCTCATGACCTTGATGAAGCAATGAGAATTGGTGACCGTATCGCCATTATGCAAGATGGCATCGTCGTACAAACGGGCACGCCCGATGAAATATTGCATCATCCTGCTAACGATTACGTCAGTTCATTCTTTCGTGGCGTTAATGTTGCCAGTGTTTTTTCAGCTAAAGACATTGCCCGCAAAAAACCCGCGGCCGTTTTTAAAAAACACGACAATGATGGCCCGGCTGCAGCAATGCAGTTACTGATGGATCATGACCGAGACTACGGAATTGTAGTTGACCGTACGAATAAATACTCTGGCATTGTGTCGCTCGACTCTCTGAAACAAGCTCTCAAGCAACAAACATCACTTAGCGCGGCTCTACTGCCTGACATCGTGACGGTTGATCCGGAGCTGTCTGTTAGTGAATTAATCAGCCAAGTGGCTGAAGTCCCCTACGCCGTGCCTGTTGTCGATCAGCAGGGAAATTATTACGGCGTGATCACCAAATCACGCTTATTGCAGACTTTGGATAGGGAATAATTATGACAACAGAAACCAACATTCAATCCACAGAGGCGCTTGACCCATGGGCGTCTGCCGCGCAAACGCCTGTCAGCAGCGATCCTTGGTCAGCGACTACTGCATCCCCAACTACAGCAAGTGATTGGTTAAATGGCGCAACCGACGCTCCCGCGCCTTTCGATTGGCTGCACCCATTTCAAGATGCAATTATCCCCTTTGATCACTGGGTTGAAACCGGGCTGGGTTGGTTAGTGGAACACGGTAGGCCATTATTTCAAGCTGTCAGAGTACCTGTTGATTTTATTTTAAGTTCATTTGAAACCACGTTAGTTTCAACGCCAGCGCCTGTGATGTTGTTGATTTTATTTTTGATCACATGGCAACTTGCTGGACCTAAAATGGGTATCGCTTCATTAGCCTCGCTGATTACGATTGGATTAATCGGAGCGTGGTCACAAGCAATGGTCACCCTCGCCTTGGTCATGACCTCGGTATTCTTTTGCCTATTGATTGGCTTGCCACTTGGGATTTGGCTGGCCAGAAATCAAACGGCTGCAAAATTCATCCGCCCCGTTTTGGATGCGATGCAAACCACACCCGCATTCGTGTATTTAGTCCCGATCGTGATGCTGTTCGGAATTGGCAACGTACCTGGCGTGGTGGTAACCATTATTTTCGCCCTGCCACCGATTGTTCGTTTAACCATCTTAGGTATTCAACAAGTTCCCGAAGAGCTTATCGAAGCAGGCCATGCATTCGGCGCAAGCCCAAAACAGATGCTCTACCGTATTCAGTTACCACTAGCCATGCCGACCATTATGGCCGGTGTCAACCAAACACTGATGCTATCGCTGTCGATGGTTGTAATTGCCTCCATGATTGCTGTCGGTGGCTTGGGGCAAATGGTTTTGCGTGGTATTGGCCGACTTGATATGGGACTCGCTGCCGTGGGGGGACTTGGCATTGTCATTCTCGCCATCTTACTTGATCGCCTAACTCAGCATATCGGTACAGAAAATCGCGATCAAAAAGTACGCTGGTATCAAACCGGCCCTATCTCACCCTTTTATTTACTGAAGCAAAAACTGACTCATCAGAGTGCCAACAATCTAGGAGAACAGAAATGAATTACGCATGGAAGACGTTAATCTCAACCAGTTTAATCGCATCGGCGGCATTACCCATCAGCGCTTGGGCTGATAAACTTCCTGGCAAAGGTATTAGTTTACAACCCGTGCAATCGACAGTGGCTGAAGAAACATTTCAAACTCTCATCGTGAACAAAGCGATGGAAGCGCTGGGGTACGATGTCAAACCGACCAAGGAAGTCGACTACAACGTGGCTTATACTTCGATTGTCGAAGGCGATGCAACCTATCTCGCCGTTGGGTGGTTTCCTTTACACGCCGACAAATACTCGATGGCGGGCGGCGACGCTAAGTTCTATCGAAAAGGTCAATATATATCAGGAGCAGCGCAAGGCTACTTGATTGATAAAAAAACGGCAGATAAATACGGTATTACCAATATTGCTCAGTTAAAAGACCCTAAAATCGCCAAGCTGTTTGATGCAAATGGCGATGGTAAAGCAGACTTAACTGGCTGCACACCCGGCTGGGGTTGTGAGATGGTGATTGAGGAGCACTTAACCGCCTACGGTTTACGACCGACCGTTACTCACAACCAAGGTAACTATGCCGCTATCATTGCCGATACAATTTCACGCTACAAAAAAGGCGACCCTATCCTTTATTACACTTGGACACCTTATTGGGTGAGTGGGGTTTTGGTCCCTGGTAAAGATGTCACTTGGCTTGAAGTCCCTTTCTCTGCCCTACCTGGTGAGCGCAAAAATATCGATACAACCCTACCCAACGGAAAGAACTTCGGCTTTGAGATGAACAGTATGCTGATTGTCGCCAATAAAAAATTCGCTCTAGAAAACCCAGCCGCAGCAAAACTTTTTGAAATCATGAAGTTGAATATTAATGATATCAGTGCGCAAAACATGATCATGAGTAAAGGTAAAAACTCTGCCAAAGATATTGAAGCTCATGCCAATGGTTGGATAAAAGCTCACCAATCTGAATTCGATTCGTGGATAAAAACCGCCAAAGAAGCCGCTAAGTAAGAATATGGAGCCACCCATATCAAAAGGGTGGCTCTGCTTATTTTCAAGGAGGAAAGTATTGGATATTCATGAAGAAGTACTGGTCGCTATACGCCAAATTATTCGTGCGACAGATCTCCATTCCAAAAAAATAAACAAAGATTTTGGCCTCACTAGCCCCCAACTATTGTTAATGCGTGCGATCCAAAACTCGGCCGATATGACCATAAAGCAACTCTCCGATCATACTAATATGAGCCAAGCTACAGCGACCAGCATTTTGGATCGCTTAGAAAAGCGCGCACTGATCATTCGAGAGCGAGATCAACAAGATAAACGTAAAGTTCATGCATTGTTGACCCCAACAGGAGATGAATTATTACTCAAAGCACCCACACTGCTAAAAGATAGCTTTATTGAACAATTTCAGGCGTTAAACGCATGGGAACAAACTCTCATTCTCTCCACTTTACAGCGGTTATCGATGATGATGAAAACACCAGAAATAGAAGCATCGACGCTATTGTCTAGTCTAGAACCCGATGATCCTCTCTAGTTTTTATTCGACCGACTAAAGCAAATTGGTTACTTTTTTCTCAACCCAATTCCAATTATCAACCTCAGCCAGATTAGAGGTTGTAATTGACTGAATTTCGGTTATTTTGAACCAAATCTCCTTTTTCTGATTCGTCATGGAATACTTAGACTTATTTCAAAAAAATTATCAATGGATCATCACGATCATGGCGTTGCTTATTTATCCTAAAACAGCCAGCTACACCGTGCGATGGTTTGAGAATATGGTCATAGGCAAAGTCGATATTCATCGGCTTAAACGAGCACGTTGGCTGGTGAAGACCTTACTTTTCTTGGTGTTAGTGTTGACTCTGCTAATGATGTGGGGCGTGGAACTGCGTGGGTTATTGGTTGTTGGCTCATCACTTTTTGCGTTGCTTGGCGTCGGTTTGTTTGCAGGTTGGTCTTTGCTGAGCAACGTCACCTCATTTCTGGTTTTATTTGTACAAAACCACTGTCGCATCGGTTTATGGGTGCGAGTGGTGGATGGCGCAAATTTTGTTGAAGGTAAAATCGTCGACATGAACCTACTCAATGTCGTATTAGAGAATGTTGATGGCAATACAGTGCTCTATCCAAACAACCTCTTTATTGTTCGCCCTGTAATTGTATTAAACAAAACTCCAGAAAAAGCCGTGAAAAAAATCGAGAAGAAACAACTTCCTATCGGAGTAAAACGTTGAACGAATATCAAGACCTTTCACTGCATATTGAAACGATTTCAAAAGCCGATGAGCAGCAACAAATCGACTTACTCGGCGAGTACGTGGAAAGTGGGCTTGATGAAAGCTCGATCGCAATCATCTTAGAAGCTTTTCCTGTCGAGCAGCGGGTACGTCTGTGGCGTAGCCTACCCTTAGAGCTACACATTGATGTACTGACAGAGATGCGTGCTGAAGTACGTTTTTCTATCATCAACGCACTGTCAGAAATAGAACTAAAACTGACTCTCGCCAAGCTCGATAACTTGTCTCTGCTCGAATGGGCCGATTCTCTGCCTGATGAAATCATCAGTGAAGCGCTGCGCTTAATTAGTCGCGACGAGCTTGAATTGTATGATCAAGCCAATGCCTATGAAGATACTGAAGTTGGCCACTGGGCAAACCGTAAAGTGTATACCTTGCCTTTCAGCATCAGTGTCGACAAAGCCAAGATACTATTGGAGAAATATCATTATGACTCTCCACAACATATCTATTTGATCAACAAAGCAAAAAAATTCCAAGGTATCGTGAGTTATACAGAAATTTTGCTTGCTGAAAGCAAAACTTTACTGAAAAACATCAAGCAAGATGATCTCTTTACGCTGAATGCTCACCAATCACTTTCTGAAGCAGTAGAAGCGTTAGAACATTCCCAATTGCCGACCGTCGCCATCATTGATAACCATGAAATCTTAGTGGGTGAAATTGACTGGCAATTTGCCCTGAGTACACAACGAGAGATTTACGAATCGCGCTTAATGGCAGGTACGGGTATGGATGAAGGAGATGACTTATTTGCACCCATCATTAAAAGCTCCAAAAAACGAGGCCTTTGGCTCGGGATCAACCTGCTGACCGCCATCCTCGCTTCGGTCACTATAGGTATGTTTGAAACGGTCATCTCGCAAGTTGTCGCGTTAGCGGTGTTGATGCCAATTGTTGCCTCGATGGGCGGTATTGCGGGAAGCCAAACCTTAACCTTGATGGTACGTGCCATGGCATTGAACCAAATTACACCGGGTAACCGTTTTGCGTTGCTCAAAAATGAAATTGGTATTGGTTCCATTAACGGTTTGTTATGGGCGTTGATCATTGGTGCTTTGGCAGGGCTCTGGTTCCAGTCAGCGATGATTGGCGCCACCATTTCACTGGCCATTGTCGTAAATATCATTACCGCCGCGCTGTTTGGGGTACTCATCCCGATCACGCTTGATAAGTTTAAGCTTGACCCAGCATTAGCGGGCTCTGTCATCTTAACCACAGTAACGGATGTTGTCGGCTTCTTTGCCTTCTTGGGCACAGCAAGTTTAGTAATGTTGTAGCTTTCCAAACCGCTTGAAACCTAAGCGAGCTAAACCACTTAAAAAAACAGCCGCTCAGAAAATAAATCCCCAATCACGTAGATTACTATGTGATTGGGGGGCGATTGGGGGGAACGATCCTTCAATCTGAACCGCTAAGCCGCTTTTTTGGTAGATAGCGGTTTCGCAATCAACACATCATGTAAAACACAAATCGCGCGATTGTAATCGTTGTCTTCTACTAC
This sequence comes from Vibrio sp. V12_P9A6T4, assembly GCF_963874835.1. Lineage (NCBI taxonomy): Bacteria > Pseudomonadati > Pseudomonadota > Gammaproteobacteria > Vibrionales > Vibrionaceae > Vibrio > Vibrio sp. V12_P9A6T4. The sequence continues at coordinate 6,308 of NZ_CAWNJO010000055.1, forward strand.
GAATTGTACATTGACATTACGCATCGACGAGTGAGCAGCAATAGGGCTAATTTTTGCGTTAACTAATGCTTGCATGCCTTGCGTTAATGCGTTGTTGGTGTTCATTGATGCACCGATTGCGGAAATGAGGGCGACCATTTTTCCTGATACGGATGCATTCGGGTAGCGCTTCTCTATTTTGTACAACACGTGGTTTAAGTTATCGCTGCTGCCACTGAGGTAATACGTCATCGAGTTTGCATTCATCTCTTTACCAACGAGATGTACCTTAGCTTCGGCGATCACTTCCATCAATTCATAACTGGCATTATCAATTTTCCCGACCATGCTTTGGTCAAAAATATGCAAGGCGAACACTTTGTCCTTGCCCGCAATAATCTCTACCTTATTGTTCTGAGGCTTATGAACATTGGAAATGAGAGTACCTTTATGCTCTGGTTCGAACGTATTTTTGATTCTGAGTTCAATCCCCTGCTGACGCAGCCCAGCTGCCGCATTCGGATGAATCGCTTCCATACCTAAATTAGCCAGTTGGTCTGCTACGTCAAAGTTCGTCAATCCCATCGGGCTAACCTTATCCGCGCCTACAATTCTCGGGTCTGCGGAGCTTAAGTGATACTCTTTATGGATGATCGCTTGCGTTGCGTTGGTTAATGCAGCAATGCGGCTAAAGGTCATTTCACTATAGCCACGATCATAGGTTTTCATTAATCCTTCATTACAGTAGGCGTAGCCAGTCACGATTGGCAATTGTGTTGCTACATCAATGTCTTCGAAGGCAGTCAAAATCACCTCATCTAAGCTTCCTGCTTGCCCATTATTCCACCCGGAGAGATCAATGAAGCATGCATTAATCCCAAGAGTTTTTAGCTTCAAACTGGTGTTATAGGCACTATGAGCCTCGCCTATTGAAGATAAAAATTCTCTCACCTGAGGCAAATACTGACGCAATGAAAACTGCCCGTATTGACACGTTTCTAGAATATTATTAATGCAGTTGACTGCTTCTGAGATCCGCGAACGAATAAATTTATCCGCGCGAATACGACTCATCGGATCGGCGAACAAATGCTCATTAATCAGCAACATACGTTGCTCAAGTTGGTACATGGCTTCTTGCCATTGCGTATCATGTTTCGCGATCATCTGGTAAATACCGGGCTTGCCAGTGCGTTTGCATTCCAGTAGGGCATCGGTAATAGTTGCATACGCTGATACCACAAACACTCGATCATAAGGGTGATGAGGCCTTAGTAAAATATTGTCGAGCACAGCATCAAAAGCGCTCATTGATGTTCCACCGATTTTTTCTACGGTGTAAGACATGGGATCTCCTTTTCTTTTAAATTGAATGCAGTGAATCGTCGCGAGTGATTACTCAATGATTGGGTAAACACCTTTTTCATCATGCGTTTCAGTTCCTGTCAGTGGCGGGTTAAAAACACATGCCATAACCATATCTGCACCAGAATAAGCTCTTAAATAGTGCTCGTCATGTTGATCAAGGATGTACAAAGTACCGGGCTTTATCGGGTAAGTTTCCCCTCCTATCACTTCGATTTCCCCTTCACCTGACATGCAATACACGGATTCCAAATGGTTTTGATAGTGAATATGGGTCTCGCCGCCTTTAAAAATGGTCGTAACATGGAATGAAAAACCCATATTGTCATCTTTCAGCAGCATACGAACGCTTTCCCAAGTTTGAGCAACAACCCGGCGCTCACTTTGGCGACACTCTTCTAATGTTCTAACAATCATTTTTTATTCCTAAGATGCTTTTTTAATTAACTGAGAGGCTAGCTCTTCTACCGCTTGTGCAAAAATATCTAAACCTTGGTCGAGTTCGGTTTCCGTGATAGTGAGTGGACAGAAAAACTTAATCACTTCGTCATTTGGGCCTGCGGTTTCAATCACCATCCCTAGTTGAAAACAACGACGAGCAATTTTATGGGCGATCTCACCACTGCTGCATTCAATGCCTTGCATTAGTCCACGCCCTTTGTGGCGGTTAAACAGTGTGGGGAAACGACGCAGTGTGGTTTGAATCATATGCGTCACTTGCTTGGCTCGATGTGCGATATGAGTGGTAAAATCATCATTTGACCAATAGGTTTCCAGCGCTTTTGTAGCGGTTACAAAGGCGTGATTATTACCGCGAAAGGTTCCGTTGTGCTCTCCCGGTTTCCACACATCTAACTCAGGTTTCAGCAGCACAATCGCCATAGGTAACCCATAACCACTGAGCGATTTCGATAGCGTCACTATGTCCGGTTTTATTGCTGATGGCTCAAAACTGAAAAAGGTTCCCGTGCGTCCACAACCAGCTTGAATATCGTCAACGATAAGCAGAATATCGTTTTTCTTGCAGAGACGACTTAAACGTTGCAACCACTCGTTGGACGCGCAATTTAAGCCACCTTCGCCTTGGACAACCTCCAATAATACCGCAGCCGGTTTGTCTAAACCCGATGAGTTATCATTCAGCATATTTTCAAATAGCGACAGGCCATCAATATTGGCATAGCCATCATAAGGGAGCCGCGTCACGCCACCTAAGCTAAGCCCAGCGCCGCCTCGATGATGTTGATTTCCTGTTGCGGCAAGTGCGCCATAAGAGCAACCATGAAAGCCGTTAGTGAAAGCCACAATATTACTTCTACCCGTAGCTTTTCTGGCCAGCTTCATTGCCGCCTCTACAGCATTAGTCCCAGTTGGACCAGTAAACTGCACTTTGTAGTCGAGGTCCCTTGGTTCAAGAATGAGACGTTCAAATACCGCGAGGAACTCAGCCTTGGCAGAGGAGTGCATATCCAAGCCGTGAGTAATGCCGTCTTTATCAATGTACTCCAATAGCGCCTGCTTAAAGAGGGCGTTATTGTGACCATAATTTAACGAACCAGCTCCAGCCAAAAAATCTAAGTAGCGATCACCAGAATCGGTAAATAGCCAGCTCCCTTTTGCCGTAGAGAAAACCACGGGAAAGTGATTGGCATAAGATTGCACGTTTGATTCTTTCTTTTTAAAAATATCCATAACGATGATAGTTATCCTGTTGAGTTAGAACGAGGTTTGAGCGGAATACGGTATAAATACTCGGTATCATGTTCGCCTTCAAAGTGACGAGTTTGATCGAGAAAGGTCGATACCTCTCCTTGCTCGCCATGTGCTCGATCAAACTTCTTAAAGAGGCTCCATGAACCTTGATTGTTTTTCGTGATAGTCGTTTCCAATACACGAACATCAGCCATAACGTCACGAGCGAGCAATTCATGTAACAAATGTGAGGCAAGCCCTAGCCCACGAGCATTTGGATGCACGGCCACTTGCCAAATAAACAATTCATCAGAATTGTCAGGCTTTAAATAGGCCGAAATAAACCCCACGGTTTCGCCATTTCTTTCCGCTAAGATGCAGGTCTCTTGAAAGTGAATCGCTTGTAGGAAGTTACAGTATGAGGAGTTTTCATCTAAGGGAGGGCATAGCCCAATCAAATCATGTACACGCTGCCCGTCGGCTTGATTAGGGGTACGAAACGTCCATTGTTCTGTCTTTGTTTGCATAATTTCCGGGTATGCAACCCAAGGTGCTGCTGTAATCATTGTCCGCCACATGAATAGTTAGAGCTCTAATTAAAAACCTCTATATAAACTAACAGTACAAATGAAAAAGTCAACCCAAAAATTCAAAAAAACAACAAAAATATATATAACTCACTGATTTGAAATAAATAAATAAGATTGGATATTTAACCAAAAAACCACCAATTAGTTAGATGTGTAATTAAATAAAAGTGAGATAGCAGAGTGAATGTGATTGAACCTAGCGGCATTAGCAATCTGAGTCGTTTTTGCAGTTTGCATTTGCAGCCTGCAAAAATTTTCTTGGGGAAGTTTGAAAAAACAAGGAAACAATAGCAACTAAGCGCTATAAAACTTGGCACGTATGCTGCAATAACTATATCGACCCTTCTTAAGCCGAGGGTCACCTAGCCAACTGACGTTGTTAGTGAATACTCTTTGTTCACAATTTACATAGGCCAATCGCGAATATTGCGGTTGGCTTTTTTGTTTTCTGAGGGAGTGTGTTTACTGAGGGAAAACGTTAGAAGGGAACTTCAATTTGCATCATGACAACGCTGTCGAAATCTTCATGCCAACGATAGTCAAAACGCATGCGCGGCTCACCCGCTTTTTTCTCGCCAAAACCGATACTTAGCTGTAAGCCGTGACTCATTAACCACTCTTCGGTTGACATATCACTTTGCTCGTCAAGCAATTCAGAGGGTATCCAGACTCCAAAGCCAATGTAGCTTGTGGCCAATTTCTGAGTAAACAGGGGATCCGAATCGGCTTTTAAAAACCAATCGGCCCAGTAAGAGGAGTCGGCTGGAGATTCTTCAAATAAACCTAAAGCCAGCAGTTGTTTCGATGCGTAGCCCATACTATTTAATATAGAAAAGCAGACGCCCGATGCTGGTAACATTGTTGGGCTACTATCTGCACCTAGTGTTAATTCTAACTCTGGCGTTAATAATGAACCGGAATAGAGATCGCAAGCTTCCGTCAGCGACGAAAACATGATTAACGCACAAACAGCCACATTTAACTTCATGAATGCAAACAGCTCCGACCACGAAAAGGGCGTGGATTGTCTAGTAAAGTTTTCTTTGCTGCAAGATTTTCCTAACAGAGATAGTCGTTAAATCGGCAATATCTAAATTTTCAGCTAACCGCTGACGAATATCAGTACTACGAATCGCGACTTTTTCAGGACAGGCCATGACTGACCAGCGTTGCAAGATATCTTGAGCTTTATAGAATTTCGCAAAATTGAACAGATTATCCGGGCCCATTACAAAAGTAATGTCAGCATCAGGTGATTGTTTTTGCAGTAATGACAAAACAGCGTGAGTTGTGACGCTCTGCCCGGGCTGTTGCAGTTCCTCTTCGACTATTGAGCGTTGTATCTTATCTGACTGCAAATCACGAATAAAAGCATCAATAAGTTCACAACGGATCTCATAACTGAGCATCTGCTTACCCCAAGCGTGTGAAATGCTCGGTACCAACAGAATTAAATCGAAATGGCTTAGCGATTCAATCACACTTTTATGTCCTAAGCTCGGAGGGTTAAAAGCACTCCCAAAGACGGCAATTTTGGTCATAGCAATCCTATTCAAGTCTGAAAACCATTTTCTCGGTTTTCTAATCTGATGATTTCGGTATGATACACCAAAGATTTATATTGCTTGCAGGAAAAGGAACCCTAATGGAACAAATGATCCGTGATGAGATGCGTGTTCTCTCATCCATTGACCCTGTTTATGAAATTGAACGGCGCGTTGAGTTTATTAAACGCAAATTGGTTGAATCTGGTTGTAAGTCTTTAGTGCTTGGCATCAGTGGTGGCGTCGACTCAACAACGTGCGGCCGTCTAGCCCAGCTCGCCGTGACACAACTCAACCAAGAATACGCCGTTAACGACTATCAGTTTATCGCCGTTCGTTTACCCTATGGCGAACAAAAAGATGAGGATGAAGCGCAGCTTGCTCTCTCCTTCATTCAACCTACACACTCAATTTCGGTCAACATTAAAGCAGGTGTAGATGGCCTGCACTCAGCCTCTCTTGATGCGCTACAAGGCACAAGCTTAACTCCAACTGACAGTGCCAAAATTGATTTCGTGAAAGGAAATGTAAAGGCGCGCGCTCGCATGGTTGCGCAGTACGAAATTGCAGGTTTTGTTGGTGCGTTAGTACTCGGCACGGATCATTCCGCAGAAAACATCACCGGTTTTTATACTAAATTTGGTGATGGCGCGTGTGATTTAGCACCACTTTTTGGCTTGAGTAAACGTCAAGTGCGCGCGGTAGCGGCTAAATTAGGCGCACCACAGCAATTGGTTCAAAAAACACCCACCGCGGATTTAGAAGAGCTCGCACCACAAAAAGCAGATGAAGATGCGTTAAACTTAAGTTATGACCAAATCGATGATTTTTTAGAAGGGAAGCCTGTTTCCCAGCACGTGATTGACCGTCTTGTCGCGATTTACACAGCAACTCAGCATAAACGTCAACCGATCCCAACGTTGTACGATTGATCGACACAATCTCTCTATAAAAAGCACTAAAGCCAACTTCTCAGTTGGCTTTAGTGTTAAAGTCGACAATACAAGCTTGCACAAAGTGCCAAATTATTGACTCATTTTAATCAGTGATTTACCAATCAGCCACTCAAGCTCCCTTGCGCTCTCTTTGCCAAACTGTACAGCCACCGTTTTGTATAACCGATCGACACCGTTTGCTGCAAATTCATCCGCATTTTCAGTCGTCACAACATGATGAAATAATAAACGCAAAATAGCCAAAAATTGTGCATTTTCCAGCGCATTTATCCAGCTATTTGAAAAGCTTGAAAGGTCATTTTCAAAATCTAAATGCTCAACAAACAGCTTAAAAATCCGCCCATCTAAAGCGGCCGTAAAATCGGTTTTCTTTGGAAAATGGTGGCTAATCCCCGTTCGTGAAACCCCTGTTTGCTGACTCAACGTGGTATACGACATTTTGTCGTAACCTAGTCTCAATAGCTGATCGACAACAGCATCCATTATTCTCTGAATGGTGATTTCAGTATCTTCTTTACTACGCTTTGGCATGGTCCAGACTCTTCTCTTTTTTATTAATCCATCTAACTCAATTGCGATGATAGTGCCGTTTCGCGAATCACCCCTCGTGGTATGGCATTTTCTGTCTAAAAAACCATCCCTTAAAACAGTAAATTAAAACCAGAATTATCTTGTTAAAAGCGTTATCTACTGGCTTGTTACTGTCACTCCTTTAGCTATCACTAATAAAACCTAAATTTCCAGTTTGTTAGTCATCACCACTAATGGATGAAGCGCAATTTATAATATTAATAATTGTTTCAACCGAATAATCTTACAATCATCAACAATTCGCAACGAACTGAACACTGTTCTGACAAATTTATGACACAAAAACTAGTGATTATTTGAGCAGTATCACACTCATTAATTCATAACGATGGTTAAAAACTTTCGAACAACCAAAATAAGACGCGATTTGCCCCAAACCTGATTGGCTTTTTGTGGCTGATAAACGATTTGCCCGTTAGAATGTCCATACATTTACTAAGAGGATTCACAATGAGTATCGAAAAAGACGTTGATATCCAAGTCTGCGAAGCATGTGGCTGCGCTGGCGAAATTGGCTTTATTATCAAAGAAGGTGATGAAGTTGCAGAAGTGATGGTCATGGCACCCAACAAAGCTCAGCTAGAAGCTGAATTTGAGAAGTACCTCGCTCTTGCCAAGCAGGTTTCAGATAATGTTGAGTTTGAAGTTTCACCGTTAGATGATAACTCTACTGAATTGCATGCACGTTTCAAATTTGAAGTCAGTGCTGAAAAGCTTATTTTTGAACTGAAGTCGCGCTCTTTGGCTCGTTAATCTAATTGCTCTTAGCGGGCCTAATCATGGCTCGCTTTTTTATCGCCCAAGCACTTTGCTTTCTCATCCTAGGCAATGCATTATTGAAGCTTAACCGTAATCTGCCGATACTCTAGGTATCGTGTCTTCATCTGCAGGCTTTATGAATAAGTTTTCGCTTTTACTAACATTATGCAACCTTCTCTATGCCTCTTGTGCATGGTCACAGCCGCTCGATCAATATCAAATCCTTAACCACCTTGATAACTATGGCAATCTCTATTTGCGTAATAAACCCTACACAACACTACCCGAAAATCTCACGCTCAAAGGCAACTTAAATATTGCTAAGACATCGATAAAATCCCTGCCTAAGGGCTTGAATGTGCAGGGTAGTTTAGAAGCATCTAATAGCTTGCTAGAGAATATTCCAAAAGGTACCACCATTCGTGGTTATGCGAACTTACTGGGTAGTAAAATCAAATCGTGGCCAATGAGAATCAAGGTCGGTGGTTACCTGAATTTCACGGATACACCGCTTGAAACGCTGCCTGCGAATCTCTTAGTCAAGGGGGATTTGAGCGTAATTCGAACGCCATTAACCCAATTGCCCGAAGGTTTGGTTGTGGAAGGGAGTTTGTTTATTGGCGGTTCCAAAATCACCGAATTTCCTGACACGATGACCGTCAATGGCAATATTTATTTGGGAGGTAATGTCATCAGTAAATGGCCAAGCAAACTGACCCTTGGCGGCGCGGTCGCAAGATAGGCTAGAAAAAGAGAAGAGAAGAAGCCGTGAGCCCCTCTCTTCATCGTTTAATGATTATTGCTGATTCTTTACTGGGTTGGCGTAGCTATCGAGTAAATAGCGCTGTGCCCCTTCAGGGATTTGGGTCAGCTTGCTTTCTAAGTGAGCGCGGATATCTGGCGTGATATCACTACTTTCTATCCCAGCCGCTAACTTATTGATCGGGAATAATTTGTAGTTTGCGTGAATTTGGCGATCGATCTCTTGCGCCAATGCTTCTGGCGTTTCAAATGCTTGAGTAATCACTTCACCAAAGCCAACATGCACTCGGCCTTTCTCACCGACAATACCTTGGACAATGCTTTCAATATCTTCAAATTCCCCTTTTTCATAACGCCCATGCGTCGCTTTTTCATATAACTCACACGCTTTGGCCATATCACACGGATCGTTTTCATATGAAATCGCGACCGGGACAATTTTGAGCGATTGAATATACTGAGCAAACTCTATTTTCTGCTTGCGCCCTTCCACATGGAACATTTTCAAAATGGCCGGATCGGTAAAATCGTTACCATCTTTTGCTCGTCCCTCTTTTTGCGCTATCCAGATAGAATTTCCAGTTTCAAGTGAGTGTTTAATGTAAGCAGATAAGGTACTGAGCGCTTTCATCATCTCGCGCGGGCCTTTAGCCGAGCGTTTCACAATAAAGCTCTTATTAAGACGCATCAGCTCTGTAGCACAAGGCTTTTTCAATAAGTTATCACCAATCGCAATACGTACAGTTTTATGCCCAGACATATACAGACCATAATTGACCAATGCTGGGTCCATCGCGATATCACGGTGGTTAGAGATAAATAAATAAGCCGTCTGTTTATCCAATTTATCGAGACCACTGAAAGTGACACCTTGTGTCGTTGATTCTAGTGTTTTCGTGAGGTATTTCTTCACTTCAAGTTGGATTGCTTCCACGGACGTGAGTTTGGCCCATTTAAACTTTAAGTATGCTTTTACAAAAGGGCTCAGTATCGATTTTAGCCAAGCAGATCGTTTATCAAAACGATGTTGCAAAATAGCTGAGATAAATTCTTCATCATTGATTAAACGGTCAATAGCCGCTGGAATCTCATCGTCGTTGTAAGGACGGATATCTACATAAGGATCAGTTGTGGTGGTCATATATTCATACATCAAATAAAAAGCTGGCTCATTCTACGCATAGTTGACGTAGCTCGCAGCTACAGTCGTAACAGATTCACTAAGGTCAGACCAGAATAAGGTGATTTTAGTTCGCATATTTGGCATTTTCTGTGAGACAAGGTACTCTTAGCGCCCCAAAATCAGTGAGAAGTACCATGAACTACGCGATTCAATTTGAAGCCTTACTGTCTGCTAACTTAGTTGTCACCCCTCGCAAGAAAGTCATCAAACACAGCTTGATTCGAGTAATGAGCGGATTAGTACTGTGTAAACTTGGCAAACATGAATATTCAGTTGAAGCAAAGCAGAGTTTTTGGATCCCTTTTGACTGTTTATGCTCGCTGACTATTTTTCCTAATACGCAGTGGCAGCGTGTCGATTTTTCAGTACGTTTAACCGCCGATTTTTCCCATCAAGCGGGTTACGTCACCTTATCTGAACTGAGCCAAGCCGCTTGTGATCACCTGAGTCAATGTCAACCTAACGATGAAATCTATTCGCACCTTCTTCATGTACTAAAAAGTGAAGCCACGCATTTTAAACCCAAATTATCGTTAAACAACTTCAGCGAAAAGCTATCAGCGTGGCAACCACATCAAGTAAGTGAGCTACCAATTGAATGTCAAATAGCACTACGTGTTCGTGAGGCACAAAAGCGCAAACTGTCTGGCATCAAGCTGAACCAAATCGTCGATGAGCTTTTCCAAGGAAATGAACAAGAGTGCCAACAACTTGCGCTTTTAGTTCTCGGGCGAAATTTGTAATTTTTCGCTTAAAAATGGATTGTTTACTGGCTGAATGATTAATCCCTAACTATACATTTATTAATAATATTAATATTTATTGATGGAAGGGATTGCCATGAAATTCAGCCATAAGATCGTCGCGGCGTCATCTTTGCTGCTGTTGGTCACCGTTACTCTGCTGACGATACAACAATACTTCACCGTCCAAAAAGAAGTGAAGTCACAAGTTGAAGCGAGTGTAACTGAAATAGTGGATGGGGTTAGCAATACCGCTGGTGCAGAGATCAATAGCCGCAAGGCCATTGCCGCTTACGCCACCAGCATGTTGGAAGTCGACATTAACCGAGAAAGTATGTCTAAGGTCATCACAAGGCCGATTGTCAAACAAACTTTTTTACTGGCTGGGGTCGGTTTTGAGAGTGATGGCTCTTACATCAGTAATGATCCTACTTGGAACCCAGGCGCATCATGGAATCCACGCGTGCGCCCTTGGTATATTGATGCAAAAAATGCCGACAAACTGATTATTACTGCGCCTTACGCCGACTCTGCCACTAATGAAATATTGGTGTCTATTGCTACCCCAGTTAAAGATAACGGCAAATTTATCGGCGCCATCTTCTACGATGTTAGCCTTGCTGGGTTAGCAGAATTGGTCAACACCGTAAAATTATTTGATGCAGGCTATGTGTTTATTGTTTCATCCGATGGCACAACCATAGCCCACCCCCGAGCAGAGATGAACGGCAAGCCAATGAAAGAATACTTAGGCAATGCCGTTATCGCCGAAGAGCCTAAACAAGTGCTGATTGATGGCAAACACTACACACTCGATTTTTCAAAAGTCCCTGGAGAGGACTGGTACGTCGGTGTCGTTTTGGATGAAGAGATCGCCTATGCGTCTTTAGCAACACTGCGCAACAGTTCGATCATCTATACGTTAATCGCTTTAGTCTTCAGTATTGCGATACTGCTTGTGCTTATCCGTCTGTTGATGAAACCGCTTGATGCACTCAACAATGCAATACAGAACGTTGCCTCTGGTAGTGGTGACTTAACCCAACGCTTAGCCACCGACACGGATAAAGAATTCTCGGTATTAGCGGTCGGTTTCAATACCTTTACTGAAGCCTTACAACAACAAATTACCCAGTCTAAAGCCATCGGTTCAGAAATTTTACGCGGTTCGGAAATGACCTCGATGGGGTTGCAAGAATCGGCCGAAGCGATGCGTGATCAACTGCATGAACTTGAGCAATTAGCCACGGCCATGCATGAGATGGCCACCACTTCTGGCGATGTCGCCAACAACGCGCAAGGCGCGGCATCGGCGGCAAAAGATGCTGATGACGCGACAGAATTTGGTACCAATGTTGTGACCCAAACCACGCAAGCGATCGATAATCTTTCGACGCGTATTGATGAAGCAGTAACAGAGGTAAGTGCACTAGAAAATGCAACGGCAAACATCGAAACCATTTTGAAAGTGATCAACGACATTGCTGACCAAACCAACTTGCTGGCACTAAACGCAGCGATAGAGGCGGCTCGGGCTGGAGAGTCAGGCCGAGGCTTTGCGGTCGTTGCAGACGAAGTGCGTACGCTGGCGCAAAGAACACAGCAATCCACGACGGAGATCCGTAATATGATTGAGAAGTTGCAGTCGAGCGCTACTTCTGTTGCCAATGCGATGAATCAGAGTAAAACAACGGCAGCTGAGGCGGTCAATCGTGCCGAAGAAGCGAATAATGCTCTGCTGAAAATCCGCGATGCTATTCAGCAAATTAGTGATATGAATATCCAAATAGCTTCAGCAGCCGAAGAACAAAGCTTGGTAGCAGAAGAGATCAACAACAACACGGTTAAGATCAAAGATCTTTCCGTTCAAGTTGCAGACGCCGCTGACAATGCCAACATAGCCATGCAAGCTCAAACCGAAAATATCAGAGAGCAAGATGCTATATTGAATAAATTTATCGTTTAATCCTCTACCGCAGCAACAGGGTAGACCAGTAAAGGCGCTGATTACGCGCCTTTACTTTTCTAACGACTCACCGTTTTATTCACCATCAGACATTTGATAGCCGACAAAGCATGGCGCTAGAGCGAGCGGCGATATCCATGACAATCTTTTGGTTATTGGGTTGATACTGCTGCTTCGTAAACAATTCTAGCATTGGATTTGTCCAATCAATTTCAACGCGCTGACTGCGTTGAGATTTGTTCAAAACCACTATCCCTTCCTTACCGCGGCTGAACACTAACAAGTCATCACTCGCTTCTAGCGTTTTCATTGGCAACGCATGCATTTTATTATGAAAAGCAATACACGCCGCCATTTGTGGCGAACACCATGCCTCTTGCCAGCGCGGAAGACCAGCATGGTTCAGAATGCCACTGGTGTTTAAATCGGTGTAAATTAATGGCACTCCCCCATCGCGACCAAGAATGTAGCTGTAGGCGATATTTTCTAAGGCTTCATCCATGACTAGGTCGGCAAACACAGCGTTGTTGGGGATATCATGCGTAATGGTGAACGTAATCGCTCGGTTGTTGGAAAGCGCCTGACCAAAACAATAAGGGTCAATCAGCCATTTCAGGCTACCTTTTGTTTGTAACGCATCGTATACCGTTTGAAATAGTGGGAAATCATAAGCACCCAACTTGGTTTCTTGCAGATAAGGCTCTAGAAAAAGTTGGTACTCTTCTTTGGTTGCACCGCCATCAGTAATGATCTCGCCAAAAATATGCATGCCTTGCGTAATGTCATCGGCCCATACTTTCTTCAAATGCTCAATAGACATATGCTTAGCAGCATCAATTCGAAATCCTTTGACTCCTAACGCTTTCAACGCCCTTAAATAAGCCTGTTGTTGTACAACCACATGTTCATTATCACGCAACGTGGGTAGGCCCGGATCATGCGCCCCTCCAGTAATGCGGCCATTTTGCACTTGCCAACGATCCTTCCAATCTTTTATGCCAAACGCTTCCACAAAGTCATCTTTATCAAAGAGTGGCTGGGTCAGATCACCAAAGAGGCGCAGCGCTTGGTACTCATCGCTTTTATTCTGGTAGGAAGCTAAGTCTTGTGCGCTCGGGTATTGTAAATCCAAACGTAATTTGGATTCGTTGGCCATATGGTTGAACACCACATCGGCATAAATTCGCAAACCTAATGCGGTTAAGGTTTCAACCATCTGTTTAAAATCATGGGTATTGCCCAGTTGATTATCAATGATGCGATAATCTTGCGGCTGGTAACGTTGCCACCATTTTGTACCTTGAGCGGTTTTGAACGATTTCATCGGCGGTGAAATCAACACCGTTTTATAACCCAGTTGGAAAATTTGCTCTGCACGCTCAGCGACTAAACGATACGGCCAATCAAAAGCATGCAAAATCACATCGGTTGGTTGAACATTTGTCATACGTCAATGTCCCTGTTCATCATGGTTAACTCACAAGTTGAAAGAGGCGAAACCTCACAATACGTCACTTGTTTCTCAAAGCGCAGTTTAATTCTCTGCATTTAACGTTTTTAGAGTATAGAGAGCGTTTCAGCAATTCCATCAGCCTTATTGCAATATTGTTTGTATGAGAGAAAAGGCGTAGAGCGATAAAAAAGCGCCTAGCTTTCCAAAGGGCTACACAACAAGTCACAGTTTATGCTGATAATCTCGCTATAATTAAGGTCAGTGAATTGCCAATCGCGGTAGGGAAGAAAATGAAAAAACTACGCATTGATATCGTGTCAGATGTTGTCTGCCCTTGGTGCATCATTGGCTATAAGCGGTTAGAGCAAGCGCTGCTGGCTCTCAGCGATACGATCGATGCAGACATCCATTGGCACCCTTTTGAACTCAACCCTGCTATGCCTATAGGTGGTGAACACCTACAGCAACATTTAGCCAAAAAATATGGCACGTCGATAGAAGCAAGTTTACAAGCACGCCAAACCCTCAGCGCCTTAGGGCAAGAAGTCGGCTTTCAATTCAATTTCAGTGACGACATGCGTATTTATAATACCCGTAAAGCGCATCAATTATTAATGTGGGCGAATAGCCAAGGAAAACAATTAGAGCTGGAAATGGCACTATTTCGTGCTTATTTCACTTTCGGGCAAGCCTTAGATGACGATGATGTCTTGCTCGACCTAGTACAGAGCCTTGGTTTAGACAGAGAAATCTGCCGCGCAGTTTTAACTGATGAGTCGTGGGCGAAAACCGTTTCTGTCACAGAGCAACAGTGGTTAGAGGCAGGAATTCAAGCTGTGCCAGCCTTGATCATTGAGCAACGCCATCTTATCTCAGGCGCGCAAACGACAGAGATCCTTCAACAGGCACTCGAAGATATCGCGCAACAGCTTCCTATGACTCAATAACGTTTTCTGATAAAAAAGGGCACCACTACTGTGTGCCCTAAATACTATTGTGTACTCTAAATAAACTTGTGTGCTCTAAATTAAATAAAGTGGGTTTGAATTAATGGACGGGAGTATCCGTTTCTGTAAAGAACTGTCCAAAATGCTTTTCCAGCACTTCTGGCGTCAGCTTGCCTTCCGCTTCTAGCTGCTTAAGCTCAGCCACAATCGCTTTTTGTTCTTCCAACGAAGGCAGTTTCACTTCAGGTTCACCCGCCACCTGTTGCGACAATTGTGCTAACTCTTTTTCGAAATCACTCATTTTACTTACCTAAACATAAACGTAATGGGGGAAGTGTACCGATTTCCCCCTCATGATTCTAGAGCTTAAAGCTACCCACCATTTTATCTAAACGGCCAGACAGATCACGCAGCTCTTGGCTCGCTTCTGCCAACTCTTCTGCGGTGCTGGTGGTCACTTCATTGATGGCGTTAATCTCTTCAATATTTTGATTGATTGTGTGCACCACCGTTGATTGCTCTTCAGTCGCCGTGGCAACCTGAGTGTTGCGATCGGAAATATCGTGGATCCTGTTTGAAATATTCACTAAAACGTTCACCGCTTCATCGGAAGCGTCAACCCCTTCCTGTGTAACAGCCTTACCAGAAGACATCGCCGAGACCGCATCTTTTACATCGTTTTGTAATTGATTGATCATCTTTTGAATTTCTTCCGTTGAAGAGGCCGTGCGGCTGGCCAAATTGCGTACTTCGTCTGCCACCACAGCAAAACCTCGACCTTGCTCTCCAGCTCTCGCCGCTTCAATTGCAGCGTTTAATGCCAGCAAGTTGGTTTGTTCAGAAATACCACGGATAACACCTAAAATAGAGCCAATATCTTGAGTGGTCGATGCTAGCTGCTCCACCACTTTACCCGTATTTTCGATATCCGCGGCTAAACGACTGATGGCATCTTTGGCTTTGCTTACCACTTCACGTCCTACTTCAGTGTTATCAGCCGCGTGATTTGCTGTTTCAGCTGCCGTCGCCGCGTTAGAAGCAATTTCACTGATAGTGGCCCCCATTTGATTGATCGCCGCCACCACTTGTATAGTTTGGTCACGCTGTTCTTGGCTATTGTCATGAGTTCGCGTCGATTTTTCCGACACCCGACCCGCCGCCGACTGCAATGCATGACTGGTAGAAGCAACTTCTTTCATCGATTGATGAATCTTCTTAATAAAACCGTTGAAGCCCGCTGATAATTGAGCGATTTCATCGCGGCCCAATACCTCAATCCGTTGCGATAAATCACCATCGCCTTTACCTAAATCGGTAAAGCGTTGTGCAATCTGTTTAATTGGGTTAGCAATACTATTGGCCAGAAAAAGGCCCATCAAAATAAACAAACCCGCCACAGCTAAGGTTGTGAACAACATTTTTTGCGCAACGGCATTTAATTCGGCGAAGACTTCCGACACAGGTACTGAACCAATCACAAACCAGTCCATCGATTTCACGTAGACACTAGCGACAAAAACATCTTGGTTTTGATAGGTTGTCGAAATCAGGTTGAAGCGGCTTTTATTCAATAGTTGGTTTGCGTTTGCACCGTACAATTGTGTCAATGAGGCTTTAGCTTTCTCTTTTTGGCGATGGATTTGCACTTCCCCTTTCGAGTTGGTCAAAAAGACAAAACCTGTGTCCTCGATTTTAAATCCATTGAGCAGGTTCACCATGTCATCCATTGATTTCGACAAACCAGACATCGTATCGCCACTGACATTTTGATAGTTGGCAAACATTTTTACTTCGCCACTTGCCTCTTGGAACATACTGACCATGGTCTTTTGTCCCGATTGCGTAAAACCAAAAAACCAGCCATCTTGCTGTTGATTAAGCTGACGCAGAAAACCATTTTGGTTCCAGTAATACGCCGTTTTTCGGTTAGCCACAGAAGCATCATTTAACGAATATTGATCGCGTACATTATTGAGCTGCTTAATCAGCATCGCCTCTGCGTCAGCATTAATATTAGTCGTCTGAACGGCTTGCTTAATGAATTCATTATTGGCTAGTTGCTCAGCAGAAAAGAGCAATTGCGATACTTCTCGATCTATCTGGCTACTGATTTGATCAAGTAACGAGGGAAGTTCGATATCAATTAATCGGTGCTCCAGTACCTCTCGAGCTTGACGCTGCGCCATTACACCAACGATAACCGTCGAAGCGAGTACCGCGAACGTAATTCCTAATACAACCTTTTGCTTAATACTCATCGAATTAAGTTTGAACATTATTTGCGCTCTTTATTATTGGCTTGTCATGAATAACTTTTTTGTATCGGCAACAAACCCTCTCTCTTGAGAAATTTATCGATAGAATCGATTTATCTTCACGTAGAATGTGATCATGGCCAACAATGGTTGTTCCTAAGCATAGTCGAGTATGGTGACCAAACATTCTTTCGTTTCGCCAAATGGATAATAATTCGCCAATCAGTTGATGCATCACACTTTTCATGGAACTTTTCGAATCAATAAATTACTAATTCAGCAAAACAGCAGGAGACCCATTCAATGCCATCGCACGCATTTCAATCGCTACAACACTATTTAAATCAGCAAGTCATAGGCCAGACAGGTTTGGTTAAACAGTTATTAGTTGCACTTCTTGCTGATGGGCACATTTTGGTCGAGGGGCCTCCTGGCCTTGCAAAAACCCGTGCCGTAAAATCACTCGCCGATTGCATAGAAGGTGATTTTCATCGAATCCAATTTACGCCTGATCTGCTCCCCGCCGATTTAACCGGTACCGATATCTTCCGCCCTGAAACAGGTGAGTTCACCTTTCAAGCGGGCCCGATTTTTAACTCATTAGTATTGGCTGATGAAATCAACCGCGCTCCAGCCAAAGTACAAGCTGCGATGCTCGAGGCGATGGCTGAAAAACAGATCACGGCAGGTCGAAAAACCTACCCGTTACCTGAACTTTTTTTAGTGATGGCTACCCAAAACCCGATCGAGCAAGAGGGTACTTATCCTCTACCCGAAGCGCAGTTGGATCGTTTTTTATTGCATTTAAATGTTGATTATCCAGACGCTGAAAATGAACTCGCCATTTTACGTTTGAACCGCGGGGAAGCGCAGGGAATTGAGAAAGTCTCTCCGCCCACATTAAGCCAAAGCGATATTTTCAGTGCTCGGCAAGCAGTGCTGAACATTCACATGGCCGAACCTATTGAGCAATATATTATTCGCCTGATCATGGCAACACGTAAACCCGCAGACTACGATACCACGTTGGCACAATGGCTAGAGATGGGCGTCAGCCCGCGAGCAACCATCGCGCTTGATCGATGCGCTCGCGCTCATGCATGGCTCAGTGGGCGTGATTTTGTCAGCCCTGAAGATGTTCAAGCGATGGTATTTCCGGTTTTGCGCCACCGTCTATTATTGAGCTACCAAGCACAGGCTGAGGGCGTACATCCCAACCAAGTTATCACTCACTTACTTTCACTGGTTGGTAGTGCTTAGCACTAAGACTAAGGTTTACTATGCAAGAGTCACTTCCACCGTTTAGTACGGGTGTCACACTTTCATTGGCTGAACTGTTGCCTTACAAGCAGCACGCTATTCGCTGGCTGCCACCTGCTAAAAGTTTATGGACGCAAGTATTGGGGCAGCATCAGAGCAAGCAACTCGGCCGAGGAATGGACTTTGCTGAGGTCAGGCAATACCAAGCAGGAGATGATATTCGGACCATCGACTGGCGCGTTACTGCGCGTACGGGAAAGCCTCATACCAAACTGTTCAGTGAAGAACGAGAAAAACCCGTCATTCTTTACGTTGATCTGAGCCGCTCTATGCAGTTTGGATCGCAGTTAATGCTCAAATCAGTGCAAGCGGCGCACATGGCAAGCTTGCTCAGTTGGTTAAGCATTGCCAACAAGGACCGAGTGGGCGCGGTGATTGATACTGGTTCGACACTGGTTGAGTTAAAACCGACTAGCCGCCAAAAAGGGCCATTACAGCTGTTGCAACAGTTGGTGACACTACAAAACCAACAGCTGCTGGAGCTTGATAAAACGAAATCACACAGCATGCAGCGCGGCCTAACTGCGTTGAATCGTTTGTGCCCTAAAGGCAGTGAAGTGATTTTGATCAGTGACTTCGTCCATTTCAATGCCACATTACAACCAATACTCAACCAATTGCATAGACATAATCGTGTAAAAATTGTGCACATTTACGATCCATTAGAGCAAGGAGAGACCCAATTTCGCGGTGTAGAACGCGTAACCGATGACCAACAGACGAGCTGGCTCAACTTTTCGAAAAATAGTACGCGCTTAGGGTTAAAAAAAGCCTTTGAATCTCAAAAAGAAAAACTAAAATCATTGAGTCAAACTATGGCAATTTCTTATACCTCACTCTCTAGTGAGAAACCTTTGTTGCAACAACTATCCGGATATAAAGAATGAAGGAATCATCAATAGCTACACTTTTAGATTTAAGCGCGATGCAACTGCCTGAGCTACCCTCTTGGTTTCCCTTGGCTTGGGGATGGTGGGCAAGCGCGGCGGGCATACTGCTCTGTCTGCTGATTCTGGTGTTAGCCATTCGTTGGCGTCGTAAACGCTTAGCCCCGAAAAAAACGGCGCTGCGTTTACTCAACCCCCAATTTGGGCATTTAACTCCTTCTTCAGCGATTGAGCTACTTCGTCAAGCCGCGCTTTGTTACTACCCTCGTATGGAAATCGCACATCTTACCGGCAAAGAGTGGTACACCTTTTTAGATTCACAAATTTCTTACCCTCTTTTTGTTCCCAATGAAACATTGTGGCAGCAAGCGTTATACCAAAAGCAGAAAACAGAACATAGTCAAGAGCTGATTAATCACTGCTATCAATGGGTTAATGATGCTTTGCCGCCTAAAAAACGGAGATAGCTAGGCTTTGGCAAATATAGAGTTATTGTGGTGGTGGATGCTATGCCTGCTGCCACTCCCGCTGGTCGTTTATCGATTCTTACCACCAGCAAAAGAAAGGGCAGCGATTCACCTGCCCTACCTTCCTAAAGATAATCAGCGTCAAGCACCAAACCAGATCATCGCTAAAATCATTGCAAGCGTTATTTGGTGCTTAGTATTGATCGCCGCAGCCCGTCCCGTGTGGTTTGGCGACCCGGTTATTGCTCAGCCCAAACACCGAGATCTGATGCTGGTGGTTGACCTCTCTTACTCCATGAGCCAAGAAGATATGCTGCTTGGCGATCAGTACATTGATCGTTTGAGCGCCGTTAAAAATGTGCTCTCTGATTTTATTGACAAGCGTGAAGGTGATCGCCTTGGGTTAGTCTTATTTGCCGATCACGCCTATCTACAGACGCCGCTGACTCTGGATAGAAACACCATTCGCCAGCAGCTTAATCAAGCCGTTCTTAAGCTGATCGGCACCCAAACCGCCATTGGTGAAGGGATTGGGCTTGCGACCAAAACGTTTATCGATAGTGATGCCCCACAGCGGGTGATGATTTTACTCAGCGATGGCAGCAATACCGCTGGCGTGCTCGACCCAATCGAAGCGGCGAAAATTGCCCAAAAATACAACGCCACCATTTACACAGTCGGTGTTGGCGCTGGCGAAATGATGGTCAAAGAGTTTTTTATGACTCGAAAAATCAATACCGCGGAAGATTTAGATGAGAAGACGTTAACACAAATAGCGACCATGACTGGTGGCCAATATTTTCGCGCACGAAATAGCCAAGATCTGGCCAAAATATACGACACCATTAATCAATTAGAACCCATAAGCCAAGCAAGCCAAACTTGGCGTCCACAAAGCGAATGGTTTAGTTATCCGCTGGCGATGGCGCTCGCGCTTTCTGTACTCTTAGCGCTACTAAGGAGAAATCATGTCTGAGTTTGTTTTTCTTACACCTTGGTGGTTAACCGCACTATTCCCCTTAGCACTACTGCTGGGCTGGTTCACTCTGCGTGCCAAACGACACGCTTTGATAGCACCTCATCTGGCTAAGGCGATGGGTTTGAGCGATAAAAAGCATAACGCGGCCATTGTGATCATCAGCATCAGTTGGCTGCTCGCAGTACTGGCGCTAGCTGGTCCGAGTTTTGAATCTCAAACACGCCCCAGTTATAGCAATAGTAACGCGCGCGTATTAGTGATGGACATGTCACTATCGATGTACGCTACTGATATAAAACCCAACCGCTTAACGCAAGCGCGTTATAAAGCGCTCGACTTACTCACACAATGGCAAGAAGGTAGTACAGGGCTTGTCGCCTATGCTGGGGATGCCTATACCGTTAGCCCATTAACCACCGACACCGCAACCCTAAGCAACTTAGTGCCCAATCTATCACCCGATATTATGCCCTACCCCGGCGCAGATGCGGCTCGCGCGGTTCAATTAGCCATCGACATGATGAAAAATGCTGGCCTTGCACAAGGTGACATTGTGTTATTGGCCGATGACATCGACTCACAAGAGCAAGCTCAGATTGAAACACAGCTTACCAATACGCGTTGGAAATTGGTGATCTTAGGCATTGGTACACAAGCGGGGGCACCCATTACGCTCAGCGATGGCAGCTTACTGAAAAATGCACAAGGGCAGACCGTAGTGGCCAAGACCAACTTTGCCAATATGCAGTCGCTCGTGCAGAATATAAATGGATTATTTACGCCAATCAGCTTAGACAATAGCGATGTCGCAATGATCGCTAAGCTAGACCAAAACGAACAACCACACAGTACAACCAAGAGTCAACAAATGGTGAAAGAGCGCGTTAACAATGGCTATTGGTTAGTGCTGCTCCTCATTATCCCGTGTTTGCTTTTGTTTCGCCGTGGCGTCATTTTTTCTTTATTACTGCTCTTCATCCCTACACTGCACAGCAATAGTGTACAGGCTTCTCCTTGGCTAAATAGCAATCAACAAGCCAAAAAAGCGTTTGATGCAAAGGAGTATCAAGCGGCCAGTGAACAATTTACAGACTTAGAGTGGAAAGGCATCGCTCAATATCAGGCTGGAGAATATCAGGCAGCGGTGGAAACCCTCTCTCAACTGCCACAAGACAATGTGCGAGTGCAATACAACTTGGCCAACGCCTACGCGCAAAATGGAGAATTGGAAAAGGCCCAAACCTTGTATGAAGAGGTGTTAAAGCGCGACCCAAACCATAAAGATGCTCAGCATAATTTGGAAATCGTAAAAAAAGCGCAGCAACAGCAACAGCAACAGCAACAGCAACAGCAACAGCAACAGCAACAGCAACAGCAACAGCAACAGCAACAGCAACAGTCTGGTGAGCCTTCCGATCCAAATCAAGATCAAAATCGGTCGGAAAATAAAAATAATGAACAGAATAAAAACGATGCACAACAACAAGATGGCGAACAAACCGGAGATAAACCTGACGACCAAAGCGATGGCTCACCGCAAGATGACGGCTCTCAGTCTTCGCCTCAATCGGCACAAAGTAAAGATGAGCAAGGTGAGCGATCCAAGGCCAACACGGCGGATGAATCGCCTGCCTCTCAACAGCCGACTGAAGCGACTCAAACAAATGAATCAATGAACAACGAAGATGAGGTCAGTGACAAAGAAGCCTCTGAGCAGCAAACACAAAAGCAATCGCAACAGCAAGGCGATAGCCAAACCGTTGACCCGCAACTTCGTAAGCTAGAACAAGTCGAAAGTGCACGAGATCCTAGTGGCTTACTCAAAGCACAATTGTTGCTACAAGCAAGACAACGGCAAGAAGACCAAGCACAACCTCCACAAAATAACAGCAAGAAGTGGTAAGTATGAAATCGATCAAGCGTTCATTTTGGGCTGCGATTATCAGCCTAGTTTCTGTTGCTCTACTGAGCTCGGCCGCTAACGCGGCTGCACTTTACTCCAGCGTCAGTAAAAATAAGGTCGCGAAAAATGAAGTATTCCAATTACGAATTGTTGCCGATGAAAAAGTATCGACCGATGCGATCGACTTTAAGGTGTTAGAAGGCGATTTTTTTCTTGGCCGCCCAAGTTTTGGTACTTCGGTGAACATCATCAATGGCGATCGCAGCACGCGCAGTGAATGGAATGTATCGTTGGCAGCCAACAAACTCGGCATACTGACCATTCCTAGTTTTACCGTCAATGGGGCAACTACTCAACCGATCGCGATTCAAGTTATCGCTGATGGTGAAGCGCCCAAGCAATCTGACCTTGTTGAAATACAAGCCGATCTAGAACGTAGCAAACTCTACCCGAGTGAAAGCACTTTTCTCAATGCTCGCCTAATCATCAAAGCTGACCCAAGAAGGCTGCAAAATCCACAAATTACGCCACCCGCTGTACAAGGATTAGAACTGACGACCGAGGGAGAAGCTAACCAATACCAAAGCTTATTGGATGGGGTTGAAGTCACCGTTGTAGACCAAAAATTTAGAGTCACGGCCCAAGAGGCAGGAACTTTCACGTTATCCGGCCCTGCGTTTAAAGCTGGCCTCATCTATGGTAACAACCAAACGGGCAGCACCCGCTTGCTGCAAGTCGATATTCCGGCCAAAACCTTTTCGCTCACCGTACTGCCGAAACCAGATAGCTATCAAGGCACTTGGCTACCTACGCCAAAACTAACACTCAACCAAACGTGGCGAGATGCCACAGGGCAGATCATCACCGCCGAGAGCTTTAAAACCAAAGTGGGTGAATCGTTGACTCGTGAATGGATTCTGACAGTGAAAGGCCTTACGCAGACGCAGTTGCCTAACCTCTCAGTGCAATATCCAGACTCAATTCGGCTCTATGCTGAAAAGCCTCAGTTTAAAAGCTTAGATAATGGCGATGTGCAAATGACGCTAAAACAAGTACTCATCCCAAAAACCGTCGGTAAGGTTGAGCTGGCGGATCTCACCGTCAGTTGGTGGGACACCAAAAACGAATCTCAGCAAAGCGCGCAAGCCAAAGGACTAACGCTAGAGGTTTCGCCAGGTGAATTACTCAACCCATCCACCTCTGTGCTGACACCATCAACAGTACAAACCCTCACCGTTAAAGATGCAGGATACTGGCCCTACTTTACCGCATTTTTTGCACTGTTATGGATGGCGACTATGGTAGTCGCTTGGTCATTTCGTAACGCGCCACAAACAGCAACACAGGAAACCAACGCTCATCATCAACCGCTTGAAGGCCACCAATATCAACAGTTAAAAGAAGCTGTACAAAGCCAAGATGGTGCCAAAATCAGCTATTACTTCACCCTCTGGCGCGATTCAGTCGTATTAAGTGATGAAGAGAAAACCGCACTAGATGCACAAGTCAACCAGCAACTTAAAATTTTGTACGCACCTCAGAAAAGTGATTGGGATGGCTCAGCGTTAATCTCTATGATTGATGCCATTCAAAAAAAGCAAACTAAGCGCCAGAATAAAAAGTTAGAATCTCTGGCAAAACTCTAACTGAAAATAGCTGTCGAAATCACAATATCAAATCTAAGGTGTGTTGTTATATCCAAACGACTAGCCGCTGTGACTTCAAGTCATTTTGGGACTGTTGCCAACAAAAGGAAAACAAGGCATGCAAATAAAAAGTAGCGCTTCATTGATCATCGGTTTGAGTTTAATACTCGGGCTCGCAACCCTCGGTTACTTTGTGCAGCAAACGGCTGTGAAATATAAAGAGTATGAGCGCGTGGTGACCGTTAAAGGATTATCAGAGCGAGAATATCCCGCCGACACAGTTGTTTGGCCGATCCAATTTAGTGTGGCCGATAATGATTTACCCACCATGTTCAACACGATTGAAAAGCAGAGCCAACTGGTGACCGCATTTTTAGCTCAACAAGGCATTGATGAAAAAAGTGTCTCGCTATCATCGCCAGCGGTGATCGACAAAAAAGCACAGCAGTATGGCGGAGAAAATTTAGTCGAGTTTCGTTATTTAGCGAACCAAACCATTACGGTGTACAGCAATCAAGTTGACCTAGTGCGCGAGGCCATTAATAAGCTCGGCAATTTAGGAAAACAAGGCATCGTTTTTAATCAAGATCCTTACAACAACCGCGTTGATTATTCATTCTCTGGACTGAATGAAATCAAACCCGACATGATTGAAGAAGCGACCAAACAAGCAAGAGAAGTCGCAGAGAAATTTGCCAAAGATTCGCAAAGCTCACTTGGCAAGATTAAACGCGCTTCACAGGGACAATTTAGTATTGTGGATCGTGATAACAATACTCCTTACATCAAAAAAGTACGCGTCGTTTCAACGGTTGAATATTACCTCTCAGACTGAATAATCTGCTGTTCTCATTATTTTTGTCATGGCTCGCCGCGCCAACACTATGAATTTGGCGCGGCGACTTTATCACTTCGAGTATGGTGTTTTTGCTCAGAGTAACCAACGACTTGGTTTCTACCATTATCTTTTGCTTGGTAAAGTGCCTTATCTGCTTTGCTGTACATCTCCTCAAACTTAAGTTCACAGGGAAGGTACTGGGCAATAGTGTAACCAATCGAGACACTTAAGCAGTCACCATCAGGGTTCTCACTATGTTCAATCTGCTCTCGTTCAATACTAAAGCGTATGCTTTCAGCCAACGCTTTCACTTCTGCTGCATCGCGGTTGGCCACCAACAATATAAATTCTTCACCACCAATTCGGCAAAAGAGTTCATTCTCTGCCTGAGCATGTTGGTTGAGAATATGGCCAATACGAATCAAAGCAATATCCCCTTCCAAGTGACCGTAGTAATTATTAAATAAACCAAAGTGATCAATATCAAGCAAAATTAAACCATAACTTACGGTCTCATTTTGTACTCTCGAACCGATGCGTTCCAATAAATGAGCTAACATCCGACGATTTCCAAGGCGAGTTAATGGATCCATTTTGGCCATTAAGTCCAGTTTGTCGTTCACTTTTTGTAACTCATAGGTACGGTTACGCACCTCAATTTCTAAATTCTCATTCAGTTCACTGATCGCCTGCTGAGCACTGGTGCGCATCAATACTTCGGTTAAATTAGAGGCGAACATGCGGATCACTTCTCGCAGTTGTGAGGTCAGTGGTGAGCGGCGGATCAAATTGTCCGCAGCAATAAAAGCAATAGGTTCGCCATTGTTGGTAAGCATGGTCATGGCTGTCCAGCCAAAACCAACAATGTTGCTGTCATGATAAATAGGGACTGACTCTTCAAAAACCACCTCATTGGGGTTGGCTTTGGCCATATCAACAATCATATTATTGGTGGTCCCAGAACGAAAATAGGATTCATCCACAATGTTGCCTTGGATATCGGTTCCCCACGTTCCTTGAATGTACGAGCAGTGTTTATCGGTCAAAAACACCGCCAGACGATCAATACCCATGCGGTTAATCGCAAAACTGACCGCCGATTTGCACACGTCACTCACCGTCATACAACGTGACAGTTCAACCATGCTCGCATGCAACATGCGAACATTTTGCTCCTGACGCTTGCGAATATAAATTTGCGCAAGCAATGAACCAAAAGATTCCAACATCTGCTTTTGGTATTCAGTAATGGGCTGTCGATTAATGTAGTTATCAATCGCGATCCAACCAATGGTTTCATTACCATCACGTAGGATTAACATCCCATTCCACCCTTGTCCTACCACATTTCCTGCCGTGTATAGAGGGGCATCGTCGATCAGCACCAAACTTTTAGTATCATCAGAAAGACCGCTTAAATAACTTTCTTCTAGCTGGTGCAAATCGTATTGGGTATGGTGTTCGCTCACCGTTTTTCCGCTTTCATCCGTACCATAAGTTCCGCTAAAACAACGTTTTTTCATATCAAGAACTAAAAAAGCGGCTCGATCAAACCCTAAGCGTGTTTTCGTTACATCAACGGCCGCTCTGTGCAGCGCATCTAAATTGTCTGGGTTAGCCAGTTCAATCGCTAATTGATGAACCAGCTTCATGTTATCAATGAACATTTCGCGCTGTTTAATTTCATCCAAATACTTTGCTTCGCGGATATCTCTATTTTTAAACTCTTTTGCCGCTTCAGATTCCGCGCGAAGACATTGCCAACGAGCCGCAATCAGTTGCAAACAATCGAGCTCTCCGGATTCTGTTTTCGCATGAATGTTGACGTTATCAATTGCCTCAAGCAGCAAATAGGTTCTTAAATCAGGGTGGTTATCTAACATAAAAAGATAAGACTCACCGCCCATCACACTACGGTAGTCCCAATTGCAGGTGTTGATCGCTAGTGGAATTAGACCATCTGAGGTGTCAAATTGTGCGGCCCAATTCCAAAAGGTATTTGGATAATTTTGCAGAGCAGTCGGTAAGTTGTACTCAAATAATGACTCATGGCGCTTGTTTAATGTTGGTGCATGAAAGATCCGCATTGATTTGGGAGAAATGAAACTTTGAAGAAAATCAAACGTTGCTTCCGCGAGCATACGATGGTTGCGAGCAGAAGAAATCTGTTTGAGTAAAGTACGAGAGAACATATGAGCGGCCTGACATTGTAATAATTTTCATTGCAAAATTAGACAAAAGATCATGTGCAATCAAACTCTTAAGAAAGTCACTGTTAAGTCGGCCGCAAATTTGCACTCTATGTTTTTACATCCTAGAGTTAACCTACATTTTTGAGATTCTGTTTCCATTTATTACATGGTTAACCCTATTATTTTTAGCATTGTCTTATTTACAAGACACCATTGACAACTAGCCACGTTCATTCTTCCGCTGCATAATGTCTCTCTTTTTGCCACCTTATCAGTACTGACACTCGCTTATGACCCGATACTTTAGGCTACTTTTGTTTCTATGTTTTTCACTCAACAGCGCAGCGGCTGAGATTGATCTGGTCAAAGTGGATAAATCTAAACGTCGCATGTACTTAATCTCGGGACAGCAGATCATTCAAGAGTATCGAATTGCCTTGGGTAAAGAACCCAAAGGACATAAACAGCAAGAAGGCGATCAACGTACCCCAGAAGGTCGATACTATCTTGAAGCTATCAGTAATGATTCTGGCTATTATCGTTCGATTCATATCAGTTACCCGAATCATCAAGATAAAGTGCATGCACAGCGCTTAAGCATCAATCCCGGTGGTGATATAAAAATCCATGGTCTAAAAAATGGCGACAAGCAACGACCAGAATATGTGCAAAGTTTTGATTGGACTAATGGGTGTATTGCACTGACTAACTCAGAAATGGATGAATTTTTGAGCCTAGTCAGAGAAGGCACGCCGATTGAGATTGAGTGGTAAAAGTGACACTTACGCTAAGGTGTGAGGGAGTGCATTAAAATAAATCACACAAACTTTGATTAGCGCAGATTTTTGGTTTTTAATATCGAAAAAGTATTTTTAATCAATGGTTGGAATTAACATGTCGTCAGATTTTTATGGTTCAAGTGCCAATTATGCTCGTAAAGAGAGCGGTTACCGAGAAAAAGCACTTAAACTTTACCCTTGGGTGTGTGGCAATTGCGCGCGTGAATTCGTTTATTCAAATTTACGGGAATTAACTGTGCACCACAAAGATCACGATCACACAAATAACCCTGAAGATGGCAGTAACTGGGAGCTTTTATGCCTCTATTGTCACGATCATGAGCACTCTAAATATTCAGACCACGACCGATTTGGCGCTGAGCCTGTTGCGAGATTAGACGATCATCAAAGCGCGACCTATAACCCCTTTGCCGATCTCGCCAAACTGATGAAAAAATAACGCGGTTAGCCACTAGATCACATACGCTTTAGTGGCTTAACCACGCTATCCAATCCTTCAATTTTCAACGCTAAGCAAAGTTGCAGCAAACGCCCGAGCTCCCCTTCAGGGAAGCCCTTCTTATCAAACCACAGCAAATACTCTTCTGGTAAGTCGATAAGCGCTCGTCCTGCATACTTACCAAACGGCATTGGCATACGCGCAAGTTTAATCAGGTTCTCTTTTTCTAACATTTTGCGTCTCACAAACTGGCTAAACTTGTTTAAGTCCAACCAGTTTATGTTTATCAGCCACTTTTGGGTACTGATTTATCGCATAACGCTATAAGTGGATAAAAATATAATCAATATGAATCAGATGCGGTGTAGTAGTTTTCTTTAAACGCTAAGCTTCCCCACATAGCATTGGCATGAGCACGTTTAACCACTTCTGGATCCAACTCTTTTTCTGTCAGGGTATCTGATTTAAAATCATATTGATAAGTAGAAATACCTTGCTCAGGCCGAATAACAACCAGTTGGTTGTCTGCTGTCATATAGCCATAGTTTTTATCTCGTTGCATCATTACTCGCTGCTTCTCAGCAGGAACATCATGAGTTAAATCGAACCCAATCATTGGGTTTTGGCTACTGATACCGGCCAAAGAAAGCAGTGTGGGTGCAAGGTCAATTTGACTAACTAGACGATCGTCAATGCGGTGTTCAATGCCGCCACCAAAAATCACCGCTGGAATTCGAAAGTAATCGACTGGTACAGGCTGATTACCCTGTGTTCTAGCATCATGATCTGCCACAGCAACAAACACCGTGTTATCCCAATATGGTGACTTTTTCGCTTTTTCAATGAACTGTCCAAGCGCATAGTCTGCATATTTCACCGCATTTTCCACCGTTTGCTTTGGCTCATTATACGGTTCAATCACGTTATCAGGGTATTCAAATGGGCTGTGGTTCGATGAGCTAAAAACTAAGCTAAAGAACGGTTTACCTTCACGACTCATCTTCGTAAATTGCTGATCTGCCTTATTGTAGAGATCTCCATCTGACGCGCCCCATGAACCAACATATTTAGGCGAATCAAAAGTTGGGAAGTCTTGCATATCGACAAAACCGTTACCCAAGAAGAAACTCTTCATATTGTCAAAGTGGCTTTCACCACCGTAAATAAATTGTGTGTGGTAATTTCGAGACTTTAATAAATCCGCAATTGAAAAGAAATTCGTTTGGCTTTTACCTAATTTGACCACTGAACGTGCAGGAGTCGGAGAAAACCCTGTGGTCACCGCTTCAATACCACGAACAGAACGCGTTCCCGTTGCGTACAAACGGGTGAATGCCCACCCCTCATCAATCAATTTATCGATATTGGGTGACGCATCGATACCACCAAGACGGCTAACATAACGTGCACCGTGACTTTCAAGCAAAAGGATTACGATATTTTTAGGCTGGCCTTGATAGGTCGCTTGGTGCATTGCCATGCTAGGTTGTTGTGCAGAGACAAAGTCTTTATTGTCGACATTCATGGATGCACGAATTTCTTGGACGATCTCCTCCTTATCCATTTTCGGGTAAAACTCGAAAGCACTCGCTTCAGATTTCATCTGTTTAGCAGCAAAAATCGCTGAAAATGAGGAATTTAACGTTAAATCATTCACCAAAGGGTCACTAGAAAAAGCCACCATCGCCGGATTTAATGGACGGTGTCCCAGTGAAGAACGCGCCCCAAAAATACCAATAGCCACAACAAAAATAGCAATCAGCGGACGCCAATACCATTTAGGAAAGCTTAAGTTCGAAACAAGCTGCTTGCTCCATTTCCAACCGACAAAAAGTGTGAACGTGGAAACTACGGCACCAAGGAAAAGTTCAAATTTATAGCCACTCCAAAGCATACTGAAAACTTCTTTGGGATAAATGAGATATTCGATAAAAATTCGATTAGGTCGCAGATCGTACTCAATAATAAATGGCGGTGTTGCTACTTCCATGTAAACAATCAACCACAAACCGCCGGTAATCCACACACGTAAAAACCAATGCCAGATCCGACCGACAGCATGATCGCCAGACAGTAGGCTAGATAACAACGCTGGTAAAATGAGCAAATAACAAAGAGAAACAATATCAACTCGCAGACCACTTAAAAAAATGGTCAGCCATCCACCAGCATCACTCACCCGTTCAAAATGCCAGATAGCCAGTCCTAAACGAGAAACAAAAAAGATAACTAACCCCACCACGAATACGGCAGCAATCGGATAGAGAGGCCCTAAGTAGGGTTTGATTTTATTGAGCATAAATTTCAACAACTATTAAGATTAAATGAATGATTAGATAATACGTTAAGGCATTGATAAAAGAAATAAGTTCCATTTAATTTTGTAAAACGAAAAACTATCGCCTATTTTATCTTCATGCGTTAAATGTCTTAAGTTTTTCTTAAGATTAATATGGCAAATTCCTTTATCGAACACTGACAGAATTAAGAATGGCGGGATTTATTTAGATTAATTAAACGACAGAAATCCATTTCAATCTTGATAATATAAACAAAATAGAGGAACGCTAAAATGCCTAAAACTTACAAATGGGATCTATTTGTTCGCTTGACACATTGGATTGTGGCGGGATCTTTCTTAACCAACTATCTCATAACAGAAGAAGGTAGTAAAACACACCAATGGATTGGCTATCTACTGATGATCACGATATGCCTTCGTCTCATTTGGGGGCTTATTGTCCATTCCCCTGCTCGCTTGTCTGCCTTTAAGCCTTCAATACACAATGCGTTTATTCACATAAAGCAAGTGATAGAAACGAAAGAAGATCACCATGAAGGGCACAACCCAGCTGGAGCTGTGATGGTCTGGATTTTGTGGTCTGGCCTCCTCCTAACAGGACTTAGCGGCTGGGCAACACAACTGGATATGTTATGGGCAAATGACTGGCTCAGCGAATTGCATGGAGCGCTTGCAAATCTAACGATGCTGGCAACGGTAAGCCATATAGCCGCCATTGTGATAATGAGCCACTGGACTGACCACAATTATTTAAAAAATATGCTGTTACATAAAAAATAGAAATATGTTCATTGAACCTGAGTGCTTAGGTTAATCAGGTTTAATCGACTAAGTAACAGGGGTGTCTTTACAAAAAGATCCGTATTTAATGCTCTATTTAACTTTTAATTAGTATTCATGACTGAAGAGGCCGTCTAAATTTTAATCATTACTATGGCGATTTTTGTTAATAGGGATAACATCAACTTTGTATT
>NZ_CAWNJO010000056.1:0-37658 GCF_963874835.1 Vibrio sp. V12_P9A6T4
TGTCGCAAATGGTAAACCTTCTCACGGCACCATCACGCTCAATGCTTACCATGACTCAGGCAATATAGTGATCGATGTGAGCGATGACGGAAAAGGGCTCAACAGCGAAAAATTGCGCGCAAAAGCGATTGAAAAAGGGCTACTTGATGAAAACCAACTCGTGACCGATGACGAGATTTTTCAACTCATTTTTGAGCCCGGATTTTCAACGGCCCAGCAGGTTTCCAATATTTCAGGACGCGGTGTCGGTATGGACGTAGTGAAGCGAAATATTACTGATTTGCGAGGTCGAGTAGAGATTCACAGCCTACTTAATCGAGGAACAACTATCCGCATTGTATTGCCGCTCACACTCGCGATCATTGATGGTTTCCTAATTGAAGTGAGTAGCGAAACCTTCGTTGTGCCATTGGATGCCGTTCAAGAATGCGTCGAACTTGATGACCAGTGGCTCAAAGATGGCCAAGGAAAACCTTATATTAATCTCAGGGGACAAGTGCTGCCTTTAATTGATTTAAGAGTGCAATTTAACCTCACTGCGCGTCGCTCAAAACGCCAAAATGTGGTGGTGGTCAGTAGTGCGGGGCAAAGTGCTGGTTTGATCGTGGATAATTTGTTGGGGGAATTACAAACCGTAATTAAGCCACTTGGGCCGATTTTTTCACGGGTTAAAGGAATCAGCGGTTCGACTATTTTGGGCAGCGGGGATATTGCTCTTATCTTAGATATCGCCAGTTTATCACAACATATTATGAAGGAAGAGTCGAAGCATCGCTTATTGGCAATGCACTAACTTGGCTCAATTACATCGTCAGAAAGGAATAGGCTATGTTTAAAAATATTTCAGTTAAATTCAAACTAAGTATGCTAGTTGGCATCTTAAGTTTGTTACTCATTGTAGTCGGATCACTAGGGCTTTATGGCATGCAAAAAACACTGCATGGGCTAGAAACGGTCTACTATGACCGAACCGTACCAGCACTGTCTATCGGTGACATTAAATCTCGTCTTCTGAGCAATCGTATAGCGCTGGCTTTCTCACAACTGTACCCAGAAGCGGATATTATTCGTGCTCAGATTGAGACGGTTGAGAACCACCTCAAAGTGATTGATGACAAATGGGGCAAATACAAGTTAACTAAATTAACCAAGGAGGAGGCTGAATTAGCAACACAATTTGAAGAACAAAATAAAGTCTTTGTTGAGCAAGCTCTACAGCCCACCATTGATGCTTTGCGACGTTTAGACATTGATGAAGCGACTCGCCTTGCAGTTGATAAAGTACGCCCACTCTATGCACCCGTTGAAAAAACAGTAAATGCATTAATTCAGCTGCAATCTAATGAAGCGCAGAATGTTTATAACCATGAGGTTGAGCTTTATGACAACCTACAAATGATAGCCATTGGATCAATTATATTGGGGCTACTGTTTGGTATTGGATTTGCGGTTACCTTGATCCGTGGGATCTGTAATCCTTTAGAGCAAGCAGTGTCGCTGGCTAACCGACTCGCTGTGGGTGATTTAACAGGTAAAATTGAAGCGACGTCAGGCGATGAATTGGGTCGCTTGCTTGAAGCCATGCAAAAAATGGTGGCCAAGTTGTCAGACATCGTAGGTGAAGTGAATAGCTCAAGTAATGCATTGGCTTCGGCATCCGAAGAAGTTTCAGCTACCGCTCAGAACTTAAGTCAAGGTGCGAGCGAACAAGCGGCCAGTGTTGAACAGACTACCTCGTCGGTAGAGCAGATGTCAGCCTCAATCGCGCAAAACACTGAAAATGCGAAAGTGACTGATAGCATGGCAGGTAAAGCGGCTAAAGAAGCGAAAGAAGGTGGAGAAGCGGTAGCTAAAACCGTGTTAGCGATGAAATCAATAGCTGAAAAAATTGGTATTATTGATGATATTGCTTATCAAACTAACTTACTTGCGCTCAACGCCGCAATCGAAGCTGCTAGAGCTGGCGAGCATGGTAAAGGTTTTGCAGTGGTGGCTGCAGAAGTCCGAAAATTGGCAGAGCGCAGTCAGGTTGCTTCTCAAGAAATTGGTGAGGTCGCTAAAAATAGCGTTGGTTTAGCGGAACAAGCCGGAAAACTGCTGGATGAAATGGTGCCTTCTATTCAAAGAACATCCGATTTAGTACAAGAGATCAACGCAGCTTCAATGGAACAAGCAACCGGAGCAACACAAATTAACCAAGCGATGGAACAGCTCAACAGTATCACGCAACAAAGTGCTTCCGCATCAGAAGAGCTTGCGTCGACCTCTGAAGAGATGAGCAGCCAAGCACAGCAGCTCCAGCAACTAATGACCTTCTTCAAAACAGAAAATAATCGCCGTGAAGCAGCAAATAAATCTTCAGTTCACCACGAGCAGCAACGTCCTAAACAGAAAAAGGATGTTGAGTTTGTCTCTATGGACGATGAACCTGAGTATGTGCGCTTTTAGTGGCTGGAGGTGAATGTGGCTAATCTTATCCCGGTTGAGGCTAACTCGATGATATTGGCTAAGTCCAATACAGAATTAGCACAAGATCAACAGTACTTAACATTTCAGCTCAATGGTGAAATGTACGCCTTTGCGATTTTGCATGTTAAGGAAATATTAGAGTATGGCAAAGTAACTCAGGTGCCAATGATGCCTGACTACATTCAAGGCATTATTAACTTGCGTGGTGAAGTGGTACCTGTCGTCAACCTAGCTCGGCGTTTTTATCTCAAACCGCAAGAAGTGAATAAAAAGACTTGTGTTGTCATTATCGAAGTGACGAATGAAGAACAGCGTCAAGACCTAGGTGTTATGGTTGACAGTGTTTCTGAAGTCATTGAAATATCAAGTAAGTTTATGAGACCTGCCCCTAATTTTGGTACCAAGATCCGGACCGAATTTATTTGTGGTATGGCTCAATTCGATGAAGAGTTTGTCATTATTTTAGCGGAGGATAAAGTCCTATCTGTTGAAGAGCTGGCCATGATGGAACAGGTCAAAGAGCAGAATGAACTTGCAAGTTAAGCACAAATCTCAGCAACTTGGGAATTCAGCCATGGAGCAAATGTCCATCATCAGTGATGCAGACTTTGAGTTGTATCGTGGCTGGATATATCAATCTGCAGGTATCGCACTAACACCCAGTAAGAAAGCGTTGGTGGTTGGGCGTTTAAGCGGGCGCTTAAGAGAGCTCGGTATAAGTTCATATCGGGAGTATTTTGAGTATTTGACGAAATTTAGCGATCAGCAAGTACGCAAACTTGAGCGGCAACGAGTCATCAATTTGCTGACCACCAATGAAACGTACTTTTTCAGAGAAGAGGCCCATTTTGCTTATATCCAGCACCATCTCTTCACTGTATGGGGTAAAAAACAGATCCGTTGCTGGAGCGCAGCAAGCTCGACAGGTGAAGAGGCTTATTCTCTGGCAATGTTATTAGACAGCCGTTACCAAGGAGAATGGCAAATAGTTGGTACCGATATCAATAGTCAAGTGTTGCAAATTGCATCACAGGGTATTTATCCGATGCTACGCCATGAACATATACCGAAAGCCTATCTCAAAACGTATTGCCGAAAAGGCATCGATACCAAGCATGACACATTGAAAATCGTTAATTCATTAAGGAAAAAAGTGAAATTCGGATTAGCGAACTTACAAAATCAGTTGGATGAACTTGGTCACTTTGATCTTATTTTTTTACGTAATGTGATGATTTATTTTGATCAAAATACCAAACAAAGAGTCATCAGTAACGTTACGAACCGATTAAAAAATGGCGGTATTTTATTAATAGGCCACTCTGAAACATTAAACGGACTCAACTGCGATGACTTGCAATTACTGCAGCCGTCTATCTATCAAAAACGAGGGATTTGTGATTAATGGCGAACGAATTTTTACCTAAAACAGAGGCTCTGAACTTGATGCCTGGCGAGATATTCTTTGGTCATCACAGAGGTTGGATTCATACGCTGCTGGGTTCGTGCGTTGCCATTACGTTATGGCATCCAAAAACGCAGTTAGTGGGTATGTGCCATTATCTGTTGAGCCAGCGATCCGCCCTAGGTGAAGAGGCCAAACAACCTGAAGGCTATTATGCTAGCGATGTTGTGGCGTATTTTTCCCTTCAGTGCCGACGACATCAAATCAATCCTAAGGAATGTGTTGTTAAAGTATTTGGAGGTAGCACTATGTTTGCAGGTCACTACAGCAAAGTCGCTTCGATAAATGTTGCACAACAAAATGTGCGACTGGGTATGCAGTTACTGAAAGAGCACGGTTTTCAAGTAAGCCGCAATGATGTGGGTGGAAAGCGTTATCGTAAAGTATTTTTTGATGTCCAAAATGGTGATGTTTGGGTTCAATATGGGCGATCTTCTGCAAGAGAGGTAGCTTATTAATCAGCCATTGAGTGTCGACTTATAGAGGCATTACATGAAAAAAATAAAAGTATTAATCGTGGATGACTCCGCGGTTGTTCGGCAAGTGATCAGCGCTTTGTTGAGTAATGAACCTGATATTGAAGTGCTTACTCCTGCTTCTGATCCCATATTCGCTCAAAAAAAAATGGCTGTTCAATGGCCAGATGTGATTATCTTAGATGTAGAAATGCCTCGTATGGATGGAATTACGTTTCTCAAGCAACTGATGGCGGAGCATCCGACGCCAGTCATCATTTGTTCTACACTGACGGAACGTGGCGCGGAAGTGACTATGCAAGCATTGCAAGCGGGTGCGTTGACGATTATCACTAAACCCAAAGCAGGGTTGAAAGATTTTCTACAAGAAAGTCGGCAGGAAATGTTAAGTGCGGTGCGCGCCGCCGCACAAGCAAAGCTAGAAAATATTGTTAAACCCAAACCTCATGTACTCAAGAAAGTACAGCAAACAATGCCGAATCCGAATCACTCGACATTAACATTGAAGACCACACAAAAAGTGGTCGTGATCGGCACATCTACAGGTGGGACACAAGCTTTAGAAGCAATCTTAACAGCATTGCCAGCAGTCTCTCCGGGGATTGTTATCGTGCAACATATGCCCGAAAAATTTACTGCGATGTTTGCTGACCGGCTCAATGGGCTTTGTCAAATAGAGGTCAGGGAAGCAAAGAATGGCGACCGAGTTCTTCCGGGGTTGGCATTGATCGCTCCAGGTGGCCGTCACATGCAACTGAATCGAAGTGGTGCACATTATCAAGTTGAAATCAAAGATGGCCCCGCAGTTAACAGGCATAAACCATCAGTCGATGTACTTTTTCGCTCAGCGGCAAAACATGTAGGCCCTAACGCTGTCGGTTTTATTTTGACGGGAATGGGAGATGATGGCGCACGAGGTTTGCATGAGTTGAAAGAGAGCGGTGCCTATACAGTTGCACAAGATGAAGCAAGCTGTATCGTTTTTGGTATGCCCAAAGAGGCAATCGAACGTGGTGGTGCTTGTTCGGTGCTACCACTCAATCAAATAGCGCAGGAAATATTGCAACGAGCTTCATCGAGGCACTTATAGATCAGATCTTCATTTATTTTTAGTTGAAACCGACTTGTTGAGACGCTCCCAACAAGTCGTAGTAGTTACTTTTTTAAGCCAATTTGAGATTCGATGGCTTCGGTTTCTATTTCAGGGTGTTCGGCGAGCTTTTCTGAAGCCCATTGATTGATATGCTTCAAAATAGCCGACACGGCATGTTTTTTTGTTGCTTGCTCATTTTCTGCCACATCTAACGCTTGTTTAGGCTTTAAGCCAGTAGCATCTTCTGCGATATGAAGCCAATCAGGATGCCAGTAGTAAGGTTGACCAGAAGGAGTCATCCAGCCATGAACACCGTTTGTTTCACCATTGTACTGCAAATTATCTACATCATTTTTTTTCATATAAGTTCTCGCCATGGATCGATCTGAATACGTGGTTAATGTAACTCGGTTGCATAGCACAATAGAGTGAACATGATCATGTAATTGAACTAAATGTAACAAAGGAAGATGAAATTGAGGTGATTTTGATCTCATGTTTATTTGAAATTCACTCTATTGTTATTGAGAGTGAACACTGATTGTTGGGGAAATAAAAAAACCACCGGGTTTAACGTCGGTGGTTTTTACAAAAATCGTGTTTGATTTTTAGAAGTTTGCAGAGCGTGGTGTACGTGGGAAAGGAATTACATCACGCACGTTGCCCATACCAGTCACGTAGGATACTAAGCGCTCAAAGCCAAGGCCGAAACCCGCGTGCGGTACAGTACCGTAACGACGTAAGTCGCGATACCAACTCATGTGTTCAGGATCTATGCCCATTTCAATCATACGCGCATCAAGAACATCTAAACGTTCTTCACGTTGAGAGCCACCGATGATTTCACCAATACCTGGGGCAAGAACATCCATTGCAGCGACAGTTTTACCATCGTCGTTTAGACGCATGTAAAATGCTTTGATGTCTTTAGGGTAGTTCTTGACGATCACAGGCGCTTTGAAGTGCTCTTCAGCAAGGAAGCGCTCGTGTTCAGAAGAAAGATCAATGCCCCATTCAACATCAAATTCAAACTTACGACCTGAATCGATTAGGATCTTCACAGCATCGGTATAGTCTACTTGCGCAAAATCTGAATTAACGAACTGCTCAAGACGAGTAATTGCCTCTTTGTCGATACGCGAAGCAAAAAACTCAAGGTCATCACGACGTTCTTCAAGAACAGCTTTGAAGACATACTTCAGCATATCTTCAGCCAGTTTCGCGACATCGTTTAGATCAGCAAACGCGACTTCTGGCTCTACCATCCAAAATTCTGCAAGGTGGCGGCTCGTGTTTGAATTTTCAGCACGGAACGTTGGGCCAAAAGTGTACACTTTGCTTAATGCACAAGCATACGCTTCGGCATTTAACTGTCCTGAAACTGTAAGAAATGTCTCTTTGCCGAAGAAGTCTTCATTGAAATCGACATTGCCTTGCTCAGTACGAGGAAGGTTAGCGAAATCCAGCGTTGAAACACGGAACATTTCACCCGCACCTTCTGCATCAGAAGCGGTAATCAGCGGCGCTGACATCCAGAAATAACCTTGCTCGTGGTAAAAGCGGTGGATGGCTTGAGAAAGGGAGTTGCGTACACGAGCCACTGCGCCAATCACGTTGGTGCGTGGGCGAAGATGCGCCACTTCACGAAGATATTCAATTGAATGGCGAGTTTTTGCCATTGGGTAGGTTTCAGCATCTTCAACCCAGCCAACAACCTTCACCTCAGTTGCTGCAAGTTCAAATGCTTGACCAGAAGCAGGGGACTCAACAATCTTACCTGTTACTTCGACAGAGCAGCCAGTAGTGAGCTTTAGCACTTCGTCATTGTAATTATTCAGATTATTAGGGACCACGGCCTGAATCGGGTCGAAACAAGAGCCGTCATAAATGGCAAGAAAAGAGATTCCAGCTTTGGAATCACGACGAGAACGAATCCAGCCTCGGACAGTCACTTCACTGTCAACGGCCAGCTTACCGCTCAATACGTCTGTTACAGGCGCGTAAGTCATGTTTGATATAGTCTCCATTGAGGTAAAAATTCAACCCAATGTTCAAAGGTATTCTCACTCTATAAAGTGGACAAAAAACAAGCGAAACATTGGGTTGCTTATTACTTTTTAATTCAATGGCACATATTACCTGTCAATTCGTTCGCATCAACCTTTATTGTCGATTCGTGGCCGAATTCTTAGCAGAAAGCGTAAATTGATTCATCAATGTTTCTAAGCGCTGCGATAGCTGTTTTAAATTGACGCTGATTTCTCGGGTTTGCGTTGCCGATTGAGACGTATCATCAGCATGTCGAGTAATGACTTCGATCTTCCCTTGAATTTCTTGGCTGACTTGTGTGGTCGTTCGTGTTTGATCTTGAATATTGTTTGCATGATCAAGCACCTGCTGCATCTCTTGTACGGCATTACTCATTGCGGAAGATAAAACTTCGACTTCATTTGAACGTTGATGCGCATGTGAGCAAACCAAATCAACTGAGGCGAGCGATGTTTCACTGTCACGTTGGAATTGAGCGATGATTTTCTCAATGTTTCCAGTCGCTTCTGCTGTTCGTGAGGCGAGTTTTCGCACTTCATCGGCCACGACCGCAAAGCCTCTTCCTTGTTCACCCGCTCGTGCTGCTTCAATCGCCGCGTTTAAAGCCAGCAAATTAGTTTGTTCGGCGATACTTTTAATCGTTTCAAGAATGGAGGAAACCAGCCCTGTCTGATTATTAAGTTCAGAAATTTTATCTTTCACGGACTCGATATCGCTTACCAAACCTTTGATATCTGCGCTAGCTGTATGTGCTTGCTGTGCACTTTGTTGAGCGACATTAGCGGTATGTTTGATAAGCTTTGATGCATCAACGGTAGCTTGATTAACCGTCTGTTGTTGAGATTGCATCTCTTCAATATTGAGCTGAACGTCAGAGGTTTCACGCTGCTGATTTTTTGCCGCTTGGTTGGTTGTTTGTGCTACGTCGGTTAACTGGTTTGCTGAATCGGCAAGCGAATGAGAGGTCTCTTGCACTTTTGCCAAACTGTCCGAAACCGTGTCCATTAAAGAGTTGATGGAGATCGCGAGTTGTCCGAGTTCATCTTTTTTAGTGCTGATAAGTCGTTTTGATAAATCTTTGCTCTTACTGATTTCGCACATGAATCGTGACGTATGCTGGATAGGGCGAACAATCATCTTGCGGATCAAAAAAAGCGTGATCATAAATCCGATAAAGGCAATGGAAGCCATAATAATAACGGCAATGACAGTGTGAGTACTGATCATTTGGTTTACATGGCTCAGGTTATATTCAAGACGAATAGCCCCTAAAACGGTTCCTTCTTCCGCCATATGACAAGATACGCAGTTTGTGCCTCGGTAATCTAGGCTTGATTTCATCGGTAAGGCGACGACTAATCCTTTCCCCCAGGAAGCATTGAATGGTTCAATGACGGTTTCCCCGGCCAGTGCGCGTTTATCTATCTCGTCCATTGGCTGTTGATTTTCTTTTCCAGGACCATAAAGTTTACTGACCGCCTCTGAACGTAATACTCGCACCTGTTCAATACCATCTTGCGCGAGTGCCTTTTGGCGTAAGGTCTCTTTCTGAGCCATGGTACCAGTCAACATCATCATATTGAGGCTATCAAAGTAGTTACTCGCTTTATCGTGTAACTGCTCGCTCAACACCGAATTGAGCAGGTCACGTTGTTGTATATATTGATAGCTGGTTGATACCGTTAATACAAAAGCAAAAACGGTGATGAGCGTAAGTAGCAATTTAGACGTAATTGTTGAGTTCATGATAATTTTATTATTATTGAGAGGGTGACAGTGTAAATATAGCGTTAATATGCACTAGTGCAAAAGTTGTAGTCTTTGGAGTGTGACCCTATACATATTATAGGTTTAACAAATGTGATGTGGCACGTCATGATTCCCTATTAATGCTTAAAATATCACTCAAAGGCGTGGGATTTTCCGTTGTATCACCGTGATAAATTGTACTGTTTCATCTGTCTTGCAATGTAAACAAAGCTGTCTAGAAACTTGTTTCGTGAGTCTATATTCCTTAGTATTGCCTCTCTTTTAAAAGCTTGAGAACCAAGATGAAAACAGAATTATACAAAGAGTTTATGTTTGAAGCCGCGCATCGTTTACCTCATGTACCTGCAGGGCATAAGTGCGGCCGTTTACATGGGCACTCTTTTTTAGTTCGTCTGTATGTAGAAGGTGAGGTCGAGCCTCATACTGGTTGGGTGATTGATTTTTCTGAAATTAAAGCGATATTTAAACCTATTTATGATCGTTTAGATCACTATTACTTGAATGACATTGAAGGGTTAGAGAACCCAACCAGTGAAGTGCTTGCGAAATGGATTTGGCAACAATTAAAGCCAAGCTTACCACTGCTCAGCAAAGTTGAAATTAAAGAAACCTGCACGGCGGGTTGTATTTATAAAGGCTAATACCAGTAGACAATTCCGAACAACAAACAATAAATAACAAGTAGATAGGCACTACTATCGCGCCTATCTACTTACCCAATATAAAGAGCCTAATGACCCCAAATTTGGCTTACATATTCAGGATGATCGATATAGGGATTTCGGTTACCTTGAAATTGATAAACGGCGTCATTGCGCTGGTGTTCTTTAGCACTCACAGGATCTTCTTGGTGCCAACGCTTTAGCATCGCCAGAGCCCAAGCTTCAAAAACCACCGTGCTAGTACCATCAAGTATGGCATCAGCGTTGTCAGTATTTCCTTGCCAGCTGCCGATACGGTTCTCGTAGCGGGTTGCCATGTAAAAATAGGCGCGCGCTAGATCACCTTTAAATTCATCAATAGGCTCAAATACGGTGCCATTATAACCTAGCGTATTGCTTGCACTGCCAAGTTTTGAACCATTACTTGAGGTATAAGTGATATGACCAACTTCGCCAAATGGCCAGTTACTGCGTTTTGCATTGACAAAACCATCAGTGGCAAACAAGTGGTGACCGTCGGAATTCATTGGCTCAACGCTGCCCCCAAACCAACTTTTAGGAAATGAGTGTTCCCTATTGTAACAATCGCCTTCTCGTCGATACTGACCACACTGATCGCTGACTTTAGTAAAACTAACACTGTCGTTGTTGTCAGGTTTCTCAGAATAGATATCTAACATTGAACCGTCATTCTCATAGTAGTTATCTATGTCTGCATTTTGTAATAGTGTCCAAATTGCGGAATAACCGCGGCTATTATGATTCTTTATGATGTTGTATAAGGCCGTTTTTAGTTCAAAACCTGTTTTTCCTATCGCGGCTTGATAATAGTCATGGTTAGCGGGAGGTGTTGATTCACCAAGTAATAAGCTGTTTGATTGGTTGTATTGAAATTCTCCACCAGAGGCCAGTATTTCCGAGCCTTTGGCTAAGGAATAAAGGCCATTGCCAGAGCCACAGCAAATACCATCACCATAACTGTCATGGATGGTGAATTGATATTCACCATCCGATAAGCATATTTCTTGACTATAAGATGTGGAGTCTGAGTAATTATTACCCGCATAAATAACCTGTGAGAGGCTGTTTTTTATTTCCCAACTTGTTTCAGAAGCGTATTGATCGGTGGTTAAATTCAGAGTCAGGTTGTGAGCGCGACATGTCACATGGCTTGATGGTTGCTCAGCGATACTATTTTCTGTCTGCGCACTGGTAAGGGGAGAGCAAAGCAGTGCCAGTAGGGTAAGGTATGAAATTTTCGTTGTCATAATTTTCTCATTGGATAGTTAAATCGCAACTAAGATAACCATTTGCTCAGTCAATAAATTAAACCTATATCGCATTTTAATTTGTTATGTATGTGATGTTTCATTATTTATGCAGGAGATCTCACGTTCAGAAGGCTGTGCAAAAAGGTGTTCATAAAAACCTACGCAGTCTGCATATATACAATCTCTTTTCTTACCGCGACTGACACGCTGCCGTTTAGTCAATATCTGTGCGATAAAATTGCCAAAAAAGTTGATCGCTTAATCCTCTCAATGCTCATGAACAATCGTAATCATTCTCTTTCGGTGTGCGTGTTATATCCTTAAGTATCATTGTTTCTGATTGATTTTAATAAAATTATTTATTGTTTGTATGCATTTTTGTTGCACACTTTTTCGCGTGAATTCTCACTTTCAAGACGTCAACCTCATTGGGTTGGAACCCTTATCTCGTTACGGACATAGTGATTCTATCGAAATGAAATTAGGTAACTAATAATGAATCGGTAACTCAGTTGTCTATATCCGGAATCGATTGTTGCTTAACCAGCGCAGATTTCGTGGGTTGCTGCTGCTGAAATTCAGGCACGTCACTATAAACTAAAATGAGCAATCCAATGATGAATAAGAAACCATTAACGCTTCTGGTAGCAGGGCTACTGGGAAGCGCACCCGTTTGGGCGCAAAATGAGCTCACCTTGATCCAGATCGGGGAAAAAATCGTCGAGCGGTTAGAATCGATCAAAGCGACCGCCGAACGTGGAGAAGGGGTGTTTGAACGCAACGGTGAGCGTTGGATCCACTATAAAGGCTTCGATTATCGGCTTAGTTACAAAAATGATCTGCAATTCCCCTTTATACCTTATCAAAGTGGCGATGATACGCCTTATCGCAATGTGATCGATTTTGTCGATCAGAGTTGGGAATTCATGGTGTACGACGGCGGTTTTTATCTGATGAGCCGCGAATTTGGTGTTTACCAACCGGACGATCAAGGCTGTTTTGTCGAATACATTCCTGCGGCACACGGGTCTAAGCGCGCCGATGGTAGCTACATCTGGCAACGTGATGTCATCTATCGTACCGAAACCTCTGATTGTGGTGCGTTAGTGAAGCCAGAGATTACCTCGTTAACCGTCTCGAGCCTGTCTGATGTCGGTGTGTCATTTGACTGGCTTGGGCAAAATGAAGCCG
The DNA here is from genome assembly GCF_963874835.1 of Vibrio sp. V12_P9A6T4. Taxonomy (NCBI): domain Bacteria; kingdom Pseudomonadati; phylum Pseudomonadota; class Gammaproteobacteria; order Vibrionales; family Vibrionaceae; genus Vibrio; species Vibrio sp. V12_P9A6T4. Next base: position 12,447 of record NZ_CAWNJO010000056.1, read on the forward strand.
ATAAGACTCAGCTCACCTTAACCAATTTGAGTGATGCGAAGGATGTTCGCCGCTATGATTCGGTTTCTGCGGGCTTTTTTATCGGTGACCTTAAGCCAGGCACATCATATGAGATGGTGTTGAACTCGTGTAATCCAGTGGATTGTGCTGAGCCCAAGGTTGTGCGCTTTACTACTCAAGATGCTCGAGTCGGTTTTGCCGATGAAATCCCAACCCCGAACCATTTGCAAGGCAGTTTAGAGGGTGGGTTGGGCATTACTCAAACCCATACATCAGTCGTGCCGAATAGCAATGAGTTAACTGGTCAAGGTCATTTAGACGTGATCATGAACCGTGAAGCGATGCTGCTGTTTACCCCGCAACAAGGGGAAGAGATTAACCAAGTCCGCGCCGAAGTGTTCCTCGATGGCGAATTAGTGCACACCACCTTGATGCTGCCGCCCAGTGCTCTGGCCGCATCGGATCAGCCAGAGAATGGCCGTATGAAGGTGGTGTTCTCTCATCACGCTTGGTCACTGCCGCTGCAATGGAACTGGATGAAGCCGGAGCTCTCACTGCGCTTGACCGACAACTTAGGCCGTGAAGGTGTGCTCAGCCAAGGAGACATCCAGTTTGGTGGTGCGCCTGAGTTGGTGATTCAAAATATCGACATGGGCATGCTGACTCAACCGCGTAACCACAATACGATGATTCAAAATCTTCCAACTTTGGCCGCGGATTATTTCCAAAAAATACCCGCGTCTAAATTGGTGATGGCTGACTACACTCCTGCCTATTTCCTTGTTGTCACTATGCCAAATGGTGTGGTGTACACCGATAAGAGTGCGAGTACTGGTGGTTGGCACAGCGGCGATATGCGTGAAGCGATCGGTAAAGCGTTGGTCTCTACAGGTGTTAACAACGCCAACGTCGGCATTGTGAGTAGTGCGGGTTATTCGCAGCAATACAATCGACGTTTTAACCACATCACTGCCCATACCAATGTGGGCATCTACACCAAAAAAGACACTGATTTGCCGCAAGTCGTCGTGCATGGCGGCAGTGGCGGCGGCGGCATCGTGACACTGGAAGCGACGACAGGTAACGAGTGGTCTCATGAGCTTGGGCATAACTATGGCTTAGGTCATTGGCCGTACATGGCCTCAATTCACGATCTGGAGTCCGGCTGGGGGTGGGATGCGTTCCACCAACGCTTTATTGGTAACTTACACTGGAAAGGCGATGTTTATACCCAACAGCAAGGTGACGATATTGTACCGCCGTTTAAAGATGCTTTCCGTTTCCTGCGTGATGCGCAAAATGGCGGTGAACAAGAGTACGTTGGCACCATCAGCCGCTTTACCTTGGAGCATCCGGCTCAGTCGCGCAAAGCACAGCGTTGGATGAACAACGGTTTTAACCTTGATAGCAACAGCCCAAGCGGTTATGTGCAGTGGGATCAGAGTACTCAACGTTATGAAGCGGTAGAAACCGATACACCGAAACCGCAGCAAGTGGGCGTACCCGTAGTTACTTTATTGGGGATTTATGATCCGCAGAATGAGAACCCTAGCCAAATCTATCCTCTGATTTACTCGAATTATGGCAACGTGTTTGAGCTGCCACAGCCAGAGCAAGGGGATTATCAGTTGGAAGGTTGGCAAGCGGTGGCGAACCTGACTCAGGCACAGCTCGATAGCGATATTTGGCAAACATTACGCATAGATGGTGAGCTGCAACGTTTGTGTAAGTTTACTTTCCAAGCGGCCAATGGCGATAGATCGCAGTTTGTCGGTGGGATTGAACCCAGTACCGACCGTTGTTCTGTTGGACGTGATGTGACATGGAACATCAACGTGAACATGACCTCTGCGCAAGGCGAGTATGAACTGCTTTCCAAGTATGGCCGCGGAACGGTGACTTACACACCGACGGTCGATGTCGGTGAAGTGAGCCTATGTACACTCAATAAGTCTGGAAATGATCACGATGGAGCTGGATTTGTCGTCGGTAATCACTGTGAACAGATTGCAGGTGTGATGCATAAAAATGGCCAAACGTGGCGCTATGCCATTCGTGGCGATGAAGTGTTGCGTCCTACTTACCAGGTTCAGGGCCAGTGTCAGTTGGATGTTGAATTTGCAGATGGGATCCGCGAACAGGTGCGATTGAGTGCTTCTCGCCACGCTGGCAATGAAAGTAACAAGTTCCACGTTAACTTATCGATGGAGAATGGAGTACCAACTCAAGTGAGTTTGCATTGTTCGGATCGAGGCGGTGAAACAGAACTGACTCGAATGACGCCAGATCAGAACCCGCCACTGGATAAGCTCAAAGGCCCCATCATCATTGGCCAAGAGTACGGTTACAGCCAAGTGGTCGATATGACTCCAACCTTCGCGCAGAATGAAACTCTGTTGAACACGGATTTTGCAACGATCGCTGAGTTTGATGCTTTTGTGGCCGAACACTATGGGCGTGGCGTTCTAAACAATGGCGTGACGAAAGCGGAGCGCCGAGCAGGGGCATTGTATGTCTACCCGAACCCAGAAACGGGCATGCATGATTACTTTGTAATGCGTATGGTAGATGCTGGCGCATTCCCGGCCGATCAAACCAGTAATCAAGGTTGGAAATACCTAGGTTCGGCAGATCGCTATGTGAACTTTGCTTTCAACCCAATCAAGCTCAATAGAGCGGCTGGTGTGAGCATTGAAGCGCGTGTACAAAGCTATTTTGGTGTATCCCGCTTATTGACATGGGATGAGCGTACCTCAACCACTTGGGATAAGGCGCAAAATGCGGTGTTTGTTGGGCAAATCGATGGTGAAAACCATTACTTTATCCAAAAACGCCCAGGAGAGGGGGAAGCTTTCCCGATGCTCGGAGAGTCAAACCTAGATTGGGTTTATCTTGGCAGCGACAGCACCATTCAAGCTTACCTTGCGGAATTAAATCGTGATTTAGCAAGCTTTGAACGTTCGTTACTGGAGTGGTATCAACAAGATGCGATGGGCGTGTGGGGCAGTGATGGCCAGCGTGGTCAAGTGAACGATATTTATCAATACGCTTTCCGTGGCGGCTATCATTACTACCGCTTGAAAGTGACTAAGTACGGTTATTTCCCTTACCCAACCGATCCCAATCCAACCAACAGTAGCTGGGAATATCTCGGTCAGTTTTAAGTTCCTCACTGGATCGTGAGGTAAAGTCGTAAAATGCGCCACTCGCTGTTAAGCGAGTGGCGTTAAGTTTTAATGAACGAGGTTTTTAAATAGATAGGTGCTCGTTAGCAAACGACTTTAATCGCTAAACCACCTTGGGACGTTTCACGATATTTGGCGTTCATATCTTTACCTGTCTCAAGCATGGTTTCGATCACTTTATCAAGCGAAACACGAGGTGCCGATGAGCGGCGTAGCGCCATACGCGTTGCGTTGATCGCTTTCACGGCAGCAATACCATTGCGCTCGATACAAGGCACTTGTACTTGTCCCGCGACAGGGTCACAGGTTAAGCCCAAGTTATGTTCCATCGCAATTTCAGCGGCCATGCAAACTTGTTCAGGGCTTCCACCCATCAGTTCTGCAAGGCCCGCGGCTGCCATCGAACAGGCAACACCTACTTCACCTTGACAACCCACTTCCGCACCAGAAATAGAAGCGTTACGTTTGTAAAGCCCACCGATAGCGCCAGAGGCGGCAAAGTAACGGATATAGTCTTTTTCAGTAACGGTCTGAATGAATTTATCGTAATAGGCTAACACTGCAGGAATAATACCGCATGCGCCATTAGTAGGTGCTGTCACCACACGCCCACCCGCGGCATTTTCTTCGTTCACTGCAAAAGCGTACATGTTTACCCAGTCAACGACCGCCATTGGATCGTTAGTGGTTTTTTCTGATGTCATTAACTGTTGACGAAGTGCTGCTGCTCGGCGTGGAACACGAAGAGGCCCTGGTAAGATACCTTCAGTATTCATACCGCGGTCCATACATTCGCGCATGGTTTTCCAAATATTGGCAAAGTAAGTACGAACTTCTTCATCAGAATGCAGTGCTTTTTCGTTAGCCATAACCAGCGTACTGATGGAAAGACCACTCTCTTTGCATTGGTTCATCATCTCGTCAGCGCTAGTGAAGACATAAGGAACTTTAATAGGGTTCTCTTTTTCTTTACCAAAGTTCTCTTCATCAACGATAAAACCACCGCCGATAGAGTAGTAGGTTTTTGAGTAAACGACCTCATCATCGATCCACGCGTGGATCTGCATGCCGTTTTCGTGCAAGGACAAATTCGTTTTGTGGAAATTCATTCCACCTTCTTTAGGAAACGATACGGTATGACAGTGCATACCAACGGGAAGACGCTCGGTTTCTTCAACGCGTGCGATAAAGCCTGGAATAGCATCGATATCAACTTTCTCAGGGGTATTACCAGCAAGACCCATGATGATAGCGATATCTGTGTGGTGACCTTTCCCTGTCAGTGATAATGAACCATAAACGTCCACGGTGATTTTAGTGATGTCGCGCAATTTTCCCATTGAACGTAAATCATCAATAAACTCTTTACCCGCTTTCATTGGTCCCACTGTGTGTGAGCTTGAAGGACCAACACCGATTTTATAGATATCAAATACACTAATCATATCGATTACCTCAAAAGTAAGCCCCCCTAGCTAAGAGGGAGGCTCATTATTATAGTTATGTTCTGTATGCAGTATTCATGACGGTTGATATAACCACCAGATTAAAGAGCGCCGTAGATTACAGAAGTAATAGCAGCAAGACCACAGATAGTTGTGAAAATCTGTACTGGTGCTGAAGTCTTGAACTTCGCCATTGCAGGGATCTTGTGCATTGCAAATACAGGCAGCAGGAACAAGATGCCAGCAATCATCGGTGCGCCCATGGTTTCAATCATGCCTAGGATGCTTGGGTTTACAATCGTTACGATCCAAGTTGTCAACACGATGAAGATCAGTGACATTTTTTCAATCTTGCTTACTGAGCTATTTGAGCGAGATTTAATCAAACCAACTAGGCCTTCATGTGCCCCTAAAAAGTGACCAAAGTAGCTAGAGGTAATCGCTGCAAAGGCAACAAGAGGACCCATGTAAGAGATGATTGGTGATTCATGGATGTTTGCTAGGTAAGAAAGCACAGAAATGTTTTGCTCTTTTGCTAACGCGAGTTGCTCTGGCGACAGAGACAGCACAACAGAGAACACGAAGAACATCACAAAACCCATCAGCATCATGGCCGAGCCACCAGTGATCATATCGGTTTTCTTAACCGCGTTGTCACCATGTTGTAGGCGTTGCTCTTTAGAGAACTGGCTAATGATTGGGCTGTGGTTGAATGAAAACACGATGATAGGAATTGCAAGCCAAACGATGGTTGGCATCGCAGACCAATCAGGTGCGACTTCAATCATAGAGGTGTTCCACTCTGGAATAAGGTAGAAAGAAAGTGCTAATAAAATGAAAACCAATGGATACACCATGGCAGACGTTGCTTTTAGCATCAGCTCTTTACCAAATACTACGCCAGCCGTCATTGCCACAATCAGCGCACCAGAAAGTAACCAACGAGGAATCGATTCCATGCCAACTTGGTTAACAAGGAAGGAATCAACGGTGTTTGTGATACCAACGCCGTAGATAAGAACGATAGGGTAGATGGCGAAAAAGTATGCGAACGTAATAAGGTTTGCGCCAGTTTTACCAAAATGCTCTTCTACTGTGTCAGTAATATCAGAATCAACATTTTTTGAAGAAAGAACAAAGCGAGCTAAGCCTTTATGTGCGAACCAAGTCATTGGCGCCGCAATTAGGGCTAACATTACTAATGGCCAAAAACCACCCGCACCAGCTTTAATTGGAAGGAAAAGTACACCAGCACCAACGGCTGTACCAAAAAGTGAAAGACACCAAGTGAAATCTTTATAAGTCCACTTGCTAGAGGATTGTACGGCAGATGCCGACGAAGTTGTTGTGTTCATATTGTATTACTCATTTTTGGGAACAGGAAATAAGTCGAGCGCATTTTGCATAATTTTCTCATTCGAAAACTAGATCTAAATCATGTAACGTTCTGGCTTATTGAATGATATGTCAAAAACCCATTTTTGATCACGAAAATGGCGTGCTACATGTGAGTAATGTTAATGACTTGGATTAGTAAAAGTTATCAATATAATGCTTCGATTAACATTTATTCATGCCAAACGTTTGCTTTTGGACGGGATAAGGAAAAATAATCATCCGTGTTATTTAAACTTATGGTTGAATAGTTTGAATATTAATGAGGTTGAATAACTTGTTTTTGCAAAACATGAATGATCTGCGCTGTCATCCCCCAAATAAAATGATGTTGATAAGGGATGGCGAAAACGCGATGTCGTTGATTTTTTACTTGAAATAATTCGCTATAGAGTTTGTTTCGATCAAACAGGTGGTGGGCGGGAACTTCAAATATTTCGTCCACTTCATTGGTATCAATAATGGCCTTGTAATTGGGGTTGATAAAAGCAAGAAAGGGCGTCACTACAAATTTACTGACGGTAACCAATTCAGGCAGTTGCCCAAAAATAGTAATGTCGTTTGCTAGAATTCCAATTTCTTCTCTTACTTCACGAAGCGCAGTGATCTGCAGCGAGCCATCGACTTCCTCATATTTCCCGCCAGGAAAACTGATTTGTCCCGGATGATGTTTAAGGTGCGCAGCTCTCTTGGTTAATACCACATTTAAACCATTCTTCCGCTCAACAAAACCAATTAACACTGAAGCCTTGCGTAAGGTTTGAGGAGCAAGGTGTGCCACACGACGGATAGATTCTTCATGATAAGGCACAGGTTGTTGCAACTGAAAGCGCTGGATAAGCCGATCTTTTGTCAAGGGGGTCGCAGTCTGTACGCTGTTTCTCTTCATTTTCGTTACCTACTCGAATTTTGCGTCTATCTCTTTTTAGCCTAGTTCAATAAACCTTGGAAAGGTTAACGAGAATGTTCAAGCACAGGTAAAATGCGGCTCAGTTTATCCAGTGTCTCTTGATATTCAAGCTCACACTGACTATCGGCAACAATACCGCCACCAGCCCAAACGTGCAGTTGTTGCTTCTCTGCCACCAAAGTTCGGATAGCAATACTGCTGTCCATTGTCCCGTGGCGGCTAATATAGCCGATGCTGCCACAGTAAGCGCTACGGCGGTGAGGCTCTAACTCCTCAATAATTTCCATTGCACGTACTTTTGGTGCGCCAGTAATTGAGCCTCCTGGGAAGCTGGCTCTTAATAGATCGGCCGCGCAATAGGTGGAATCAAGTTCTGCGCGAATGGTACTCACAAGGTGATGCACGGCAGGAAAACTTTCAATATCGAACAGCTTAGGCACATGTACAGACCCCGGTTTTGCCACACGGCCAACATCATTTCGTAATAGGTCAACGATCATCAAGTTTTCTGCTTGATCTTTTTCTGCGCAAGCAAGGTCTGCCGCGTTAGCGGCGTCAATGCTGGGGTTATCGCTTCTTGGTCGGGTGCCTTTTATCGGCTTAGTTTCGATGATGTTGTGTTTGACCTGCATAAAACGTTCGGGAGAGACACTCAAAATCGCTGACTTCTCTAAGCGAATAAAAGCCGAAAATGGTGCGCAATTAAACGCTTCCAGTTTTTGATAAGCTTGCCATTCACTGCCTTCATAATGCGCTTGAAAACGCTGTGCAAGGTTGATTTGATAACAATCACCACTGAGCAAATAGTGCTGGATTTGCTCAAATTTCCGTTGGTAGCTCTCTTTACTCATGTTGGATTGCCAATCAGAGCGTAATACAAAATGGCCGTTGTTTTTGGAGTTCTGAGTGTTGAGCCACTGCCATGCTTCATCAATATGATTGCCCACCACGTAGGCGGCTTGGTGCAAATGATCAACGACCACAGCCCATTGATAGAGACCAATCGCCATATCAGGTGTGGATAGATCGTGCTCAGCAAGCGTTGGAATTCGTTCTATCTGCCGCCCTAAGTCATAGGCAAAATAACCGAGTGCACCGCCCACGAAAGGAAGGTCTATATCGCTTTGAACATCGGGCAAATACTGCTGCTGCAACTGTTTGAGCAGTTGGAATGGGTCTACCTGAGAATCATAACGAGACTGCGGTTCGCATACCGTCGTTTTACCCCCTTGTGTCACTAAGGTGACCAGTGGTTCAGCGACTAAAATATCAAAACGGCTATCGATATGCGTCTTAGAGCCGGAGCGCAACAGCATAGCCCACGGGCAGTCTTCGATTTTAGAAAACAATTGGTGAGCGAGATCGACATGGTAAGTCAGTGCGTTAACTTGGATATGATTGAATTCGTTGTTGTTCATTTGCGTAATTTGTGACAAAGAGACCGATCACTGCATGGCGTGTTGAGTAAAGCAAGAGTATCATAAAATGCAAATTAAAAGCTGCTACTTGATTGAATCACATCAATAAGTTGATTTTTTGCTGAGAAGCTTACCGCTTATTGAATGAGGAACACGCAACAGTCAAGGGAAGCATAACAATAACGAGGCACGCAATGACGGTAATTCGCAAGCAGGATGTGATCAGCAGTGTCGCTGACGCTCTTCAATATATCTCTTACTACCACCCTCTGGACTTCATTCAAGCACTAGAAAAGGCTTATCATCGAGAAGAGAGCCAAGCTGCGAAAGATGCGATCGCACAAATTCTCATTAACTCGCGCATGTCAGCAGAAGGGCATCGACCCATTTGCCAAGATACCGGCATCGTAACCTGTTTTGTCAACATTGGTATGAATGTGCAATGGGAGTCTGATCTCACGGTGCAAGAAATGATTGATGAAGGAGTTCGTCAAGCGTACACCAATCCAGATAACCCATTGCGCGCTTCTATATTAATGGATCCTGCTGGTAAGCGTATTAATACTAAAGACAATACGCCTGCTGTCGTTCATATCAATATGGTGCCAGGAAATAAAGTCGACATTCAAATCGCAGCCAAAGGCGGCGGCAGTGAGAACAAAACCAAGATGGTAATGCTTAATCCTTCCGATGACATTGCTGAATGGGTAGAAAAAACCGTACCCTTGATGGGGGCGGGTTGGTGTCCTCCGGGTATGCTCGGCATTGGTATTGGCGGCACCGCAGAAAAGGCGGCTGTGCTTGCAAAAGAATCACTGATGGAGCATATCGATATTCAAGAACTGATTGATCGTGGTCCACAAAATGCGGAAGAAGAACTGCGTTTAGATATTTTTAACCGCGTGAACCGTTTAGGCATTGGTGCGCAAGGGCTTGGTGGCTTAACCACCGTTGTGGATGTAAAAATCAAAACAGCGCCGACTCACGCCGCGTCTAAACCTGTTTGTATGATCCCTAACTGTGCGGCGACCCGCCATGTTCACTTTACGCTAGACGGTACGGGCCCTGCTGAACTTACACCACCAAAGCTAGAAGATTGGCCACAAATTGTGTGGGACGCAGGAGCAAGCGCGCGCCGCGTCAACCTTGATGCGGTTACTAAAGAAGAGGTTCAAGAATGGAAAACCGGTGAAACACTGCTTCTTTCCGGTAAGATTTTAACGGGCCGCGATGCCGCACATAAACGACTCCAAGCAATGTTGCAAAATGGCGAAGGGCTGCCTAAAGGCGTCGATCTTAAAGGTAAATTTATCTATTACGTTGGCCCCGTTGATGCGGTGGGTGATGAAGTTGTTGGTCCAGCAGGCCCGACCACATCGACACGTATGGACAAATTTACCGACATGATGCTTGATGAAACGGGCATTATGGGGATGATAGGCAAAGCAGAGCGTGGACCTGCGACGGTGGAGTCAATCAAAAACCACAAAGCGGTCTACTTGATGGCGGTGGGTGGCGCGGCTTACTTAGTGGCGAAAGCGATTAAGAAAGCACGCGTGGTGGCATTCGAAGATTTAGGTATGGAAGCCATTTATGAATTCGAAGTTGAAGACATGCCAGTCACGGTTGCGGTGGACTCGCGTGGCGCGAATGCTCACCAAATAGGCCCAGACACATGGAAAGTGAAGATTGCCGAAGCTCAAAAGAAAGCTTAATCTGATCTCATCGCGTTCTCACGATAACTGCAGCTTAGGCTGCAGTTATCGTCTATAAAATAAGTAGATGATTGAAATGCTCATTTGCAAAACTAGGAGGGTAGATGCCTCGTTTTATTAAAATATTACAAATTATTATCGCTATTGTGGTTGGGGTTTTCCTCGGCTATGACCTTATTCTACATGGCATCAGCATCTTCGATGATAAGTACGTCACAATCACCTGCGTGTTATGGGTGATGCTTGAGGCTGCATTGTTTGTGATTTATAAATTAATAGAAGATGATTGAGCCGATGTGAGCAGCTCAACACAGAACAGCGATTTTTTTGGACAAAAAAGCCTAAGCCTCTGATTCTTGTCAGGGGCTTTTTGTTCATCTCTGATTAAGGTGAATACACATAAAGTAGCGTCATCAAATGAAGTGGAGTGAGTGAATGAAGCACATTCGTCGAGAAATGACTGATTTAATTAACCGTGGATTAGATTCGCATGTTCGAATTGCTGTCACGGGGTTATCGCGAGCGGGGAAAACGGCTTTTATTACCTCCTTAGTGAACCAATTACTGCACACCTCTACCCATGATAATTTACCGCTATTTTCCGCAACGCGTGACCGACGCATTGTGGGTGCAAAACGTGTCCCTCAAACTAACTTAATGGTTCCACGCTTTGCTTACGATGAAGCGGTGTCACAGTTACACAGCGAACCGCCACATTGGCCTGTGCCCACTCGTGACGTCAGCGAAATTCGCCTAGCGATCAAATACAAACCTAAAAAGCGCAGTAAAAAATTATTTGGTCACACGGCCACACTTTATCTCGATATCATCGACTATCCGGGGGAATGGCTGTTGGATCTGCCTCTGCTCGAAATGACCTATGAACAGTGGTCAGAACAGCAGTTTTCAGCGCTAAGTGAACTACGTTCCTCATTAGCCGAGCCGTGGCTTGAAGGGTTAGCTAAACTTGATGTAACACAAGACGCCAATGAGCAAAAGCTTGCTTCACTGTCGATGCTGTTTACGGAGTATTTGCACGCGTGTAAAAATGCCGGTTTGCATTGGGTGCAACCGGGGCGTTTTGTGTTGCCGGGAGAGCTAGAAGGTGCGCCTGTTCTGCAATTTTTCCCATGCCGTAATCCGTACGGTGAAGACAAGCCGGCTCCCAATAGTAATTACAGCATGTTAAAAGCACGCTATGAAGAATACCAAAACAAGGTTGTGAAAGCTTTTTACAAAAATTATTTTGCCACGTTTGATCGGCAGATTGTGTTAGTCGATTGCTTATCTCCACTCAATGACGGCTACGACTCCTTTTTGGATATGCGTCGTGCGCTTGAACAGATTATGCATAGCTTTCGTTATGGTCGTAATGGTTTACTCAAGCGTCTGTTTGCACCCAAGATAGACAAAGTGCTGTTTGCCGCAACCAAAGCGGATCATGTCACCCCTGAACAACACCCGCATTTGGTGTCGTTACTGCAGCAGATGGTTCATCCTGCTTGGCAAAGCGCCGCCTATGAGAATATTGAGATGAGTTGCATCAGTATGGCATCGATACAGGCCACACAAGCGGGTTTTATTGATAGCGGTGAGCGCACCATTCCAGCCTTACAAGGTGTGACTCTCGATGGCGAAACTTTGACCATTTTCCCCGGTGATGTGCCGAAAAAGTTACCTAACAAAGAGTATTGGCAGCATCAAGGGTTTGAATTCACCAGTTTTAAACCAAGAGCATTTAGCTGTGATGAACCTTGCCCTCATATCCGTTTAGATAAAGCGTTGGAATATTTAATTGGAGATAAGCTGAAATGAGTGATTTAAAAACCAAGCAAATCTTTAATCAAAAATTAGAACCACAACAGAAGAGTACGCCAGAGCTTACGGCTCAACAGCAATTTCAAAATAATGAAGCCTTCATTCCAATGCCGATCAGCAATGAAGAGAGTGCTGCGGAAAAAGAGTTGGAGCAAATCATTCGTCCACCACAAGGTCGGAGATGGCGAGCTGCGGCATTAGTTATAAGCTTTGCAGGTTTAATCGGTTGGCAAGCTATCGATTCAGTTATCACGGCGATTCAATCAGCGGACTGGTTAGCATTAGGCTGGGCGGGATTTATTGCTGGTTTGGCATCGTTAGGCTTAAGTACCTTAATCAAAGAGCTGTGGAAGTTACGAGCACTTCGCCATCATTTTAGTATTCAAGAGCAAAGCGAACAGCTTATGCAAACCGACAGCGTTGGTCATGGGCTCGCGTTCTGCCAAGCTCTAGCTAAACAAAGTGGCATAAAAACCGAAAGCCCAGCCTATGATCGTTGGTTAAACAGCGTTAATGCCTCACACAGCGATGCTGAAATACTCGATATGTACGATGCTATGGTGGTGAGTGAACAAGATAAACAAGCAACCAAAATCGTCTCACAATATTCAACAGAAGCGGCAGCACTAGTGGCAATTAGCCCTTTAGCCATCGCAGATATGTTGTTAGTGGCATGGCGTAATTTCACTATGATTGATCAACTGGCAAAACTGTATGGAGTGCCATTGGGTTACTGGTCTCGTCTCTCTTTATTTAAGTCCGTATTGATTAATATGGCTGCGGCAGGTGCCAGCGAACTCGCCATCGACGCCAGCATGGATCTCCTTTCTATGGATTTAGCCGGAAAGGTATCCGCGCGGGCAGGGCAAGGTTTAGGAGTGGGAATATTGACCGCTCGTCTTGGTTTGAAAGCCATGGCACTGCTCAGGCCGATGGCATGGCAGCCAGACAGAAAAGTAAAATTAGGGGCGATTCGCAAACAGATCGTCGCAAGAATCGCCGCGCTTACGGTGAAATAAGCAACATTTATCAAATAATATGCCCGAATGTGAACCTCAAAACATGAGATAACTTGACGCCATACAAGGCTTGATAGAAACTACTGTCAACTTTTCCTGACACTTTTTATTAGGATTTTTAAGTGCGTCTTGAAGTCTCTTGTGAAGATAGACTCGGCCTAACCCGAGAACTGCTCGATATTCTTGCATCGAGAAACATTGATTTGCGTGGGATTGAAATCGATGTCATCGGCATTATTTACCTCAACTGCCCTGACATTGATTTTGAAACATTCAGTGAATTGATGGCTGAAATTCGCCGAATTTCTGGCGTAAAAGATGTTCGGAAAATTCAATTCATGCCCATGGAGCGGCATAACACCGAGTTAATTTCATTACTCAACAACGTGCCTGATGCGGTGCTGGCGATTGATCTGAAAGGGTTTGTTGATATGGCAAACTATTCAGCGTTATCGTTGTTTAACAAAACAGAGAAAGAGGTGATAGGGCAGCCGATTTCTGCATTATTACCTTTCTTTAACCTATCACGCTGGCTTGAAGGCAACAAAGCACGACAACGTGAGGAGATCGTGCACGATGGTCTCGATTATCTGATGGAGATGATGCCTGTTTATATTACGGGTGAGTCGAAAGAATCCACCTTGGCGAGTACCATGATGATGATTCGTTCTAAAAGCCCTAGCGGCGTCGTCGATGATGCTTTGCCCTTACACAATAACCTTGGTTTTGAACATTTTGTCGGAGTTTCTAACCGCCATAAAGCGCTCATTAGCCAAGCTAAGAAGCTGTCAATGCTTGATCAACCTTTGCTTATAGAAGGCGAAACCGGAACGGGTAAAGAGATGTTGGCCAAGGCTTGTCATAATCGCTCTCACCGTGCCTCCTTTCCTTTCTTAGTTCTGAGTTGTGCTTCAATGCCGGATGATGTTGCGGAAACGGAGTTGTTTGGTCATGCGCCAGGGTCATTTAATCATCAACAAGGCCATAAAGGTATTTTTGAACAGGCGAATGGCGGCACCGTTTTTCTCGATGAAATCGGGGAGATGAGCCCTCATTTACAAATTAAACTACTGCGCTTCTTGCAAGATGGTACATTCCGCCGCGTTGGTGAGGAGCATGAAGTTCATGTTAATGTTCGTGTGATTGCCTCGACGCGTCACAAGTTGGCAGATTTAGCCGAATCAGGCGCATTTCGTGAAGATCTTTTTTATCGTCTGAATGTGTTAACTCTCCGTATTCCTACTTTGCGTGAGCGGTCTAACGACATTCAGCCATTGCTTGAGCTGTTCGTGGCGAAACACATTAAGAAAATGGGTATGGTCAAACCACTACTAGCGGAAGATTTGGCGGATCAGCTCTCTCATTACCAATGGCCAGGCAACGTACGACAGTTGGACAACATGGTGCTCAGGGCGCTAACGGAGATGTCTGATAATCAGTTAACAGTGGATCTCTTCCATCTGCCGCAGCTTGAAACCGTTCATACTGGCAATACCCATGTAAATCTTGATGGCTCATTAGATGACATCATGAAAGAGTATGAATCTCAAATTTTGGAACGTTTATATCAGTCTTTCCCTTCAAGCCGTAAGTTGGCTAAGCGTTTAAACGTATCACACACCTCTATCGCCAATAAGCTACGCGACTACGGAATTAGGAAAAATTGATGCAGTCATGCAGCACCTTGTCCCAAGTGTATGAAGTGGACAATGATATTTTAGTGCGAACCGCAAAACTTGAAGATGCGGAGATGATCGCCGCCTATTTTACGAGTAATCGTGAACATCTACGGCCTTGGGAACCCAAACGAGAAGCGGCGTTTTTTGAGGCTCACGGTTGGGCGCAGCGACTGATTAAACTCGGTGAGCTGCATAAAATGCAATTAGGCTATTATTTGCTCATCATCGATATTAACAGTGGTGACATGCTTGGCACCATTTCGTTCAGTAACCTCTCACGCTTTCCATTTTATGCTTGTAATCTCGGCTATTCGTTAGCGAAGAATGCACAAGGTAAAGGCATCATGGGCCGTGCATTAAAAATGGCGTGCCACTACATGTTTAAGGTACAAAACCTACACCGTATCATGGCTGGTTATATGCCAATCAACAAACGCAGTGAAGCGGTGTTGATGAAAATGGGCTTTCAGGCCGAAGGTCACGCTAAAAATTATTTGCTCATTGATGGCCAATGGGAAGATCACAACCTAACAGCATTGGTTAATGCTGATTGGCGTCCAAGCTAATGGGTTATCGTTTTAAAAGTAAAGCGGCTATATTCGCAAGCCAGCTAAAACATTAAGGAAATTCAATGTCGTATTTGCCTTTGGATCAATACCAAAGAAAATGGATTTTCACTCACCAATCAATGCCAGTTCCTGAGCAAGATCTGGTGCATATTAAACCCATGTCTCAAGCCCGAGCGGCTCAGTTTTGGCTGGAAAATATCAGTGCTCAAAGCCCAGATTCAGAGAGGTTAAGTTCTCAAGATTGGCCTCGCAAAGCAGGCAGTTGGATCAATGAAATCAGTTGGATGAAAGAATGGGAAAGTGACGATGAATCATTACCCGTTGATATTTTGGCCCATATTGATTGGCAAAATGACGTGACCGTTTATTTTTGTTATGAAAAGTACAATATTATCGAAACCCAATGGTCGGTTTTTAAAAAATACTGGAAAAATTTCTTATTTTACGATGATGGACCAATCTTATTGGGGCGTCGCCGTGCTCAAGCGTTATGGTTTGGTTCAAATGGCAAAGTCAAATTGGGTAATAGAAAGTAACGAATAAACGAACAAAAAGCAGCTTAGGCTGCTTTTTGTTCGTTCTACAGTACTCGAAAGTTATTTAATTGATACAAACTTTATAACATCGCGCTACCCATTCTTTCCTATACTGATCATAAGAGATGTTCGGGAGGGCGCATGGACGATAAAATTCTCCAATCTGTTGTTGAAATTACGGGGCAGAAAAATGCGGTGTCATTGGGTTATTGTGTCATCAGCGCTCTAGTCGAGATGTTGCCTCTGAAATCGGCCTGCTTAGAACATTACATTGGACCTCATTCCTATGTCATTGCAAAAGCTACTATCTGTAGTCGTATACCTGGAAAATTTGAAATTAACTGGGAATATGAGGGCGAGACGGTTCCAAGTTATGAACATAACCATTCTGATATCGAGCCCAAAATAGAAGATTTGGGTACAAACGGATACCATTGCATTTACCCTATTGCGATCAACGATAGTTTTTCTGCTAGGTTGTCTCTGATTCTAAAAGTTCCGCCCAAACAATATCGAATGCTCATTGAAGGCTTTGTTAAAATTTACCAAAATTACGTTTTATTATTGCATGAAAATGAGCGTGACAAGCTGACAGGGTTGTTGAATCGAAGGACGTTAGAGGATAGGTTGCGCCTTAGCTTTGATGTGCTTCCTGAAATGGCGACAGTAGGCTCAGTGATGCCTTGGGTTGCCATCATTGATCTCGACCATTTTAAACGGATCAATGATAATTTTGGCCATCTGATTGGCGATGAAGTTTTGCTCTTGGTGGCTCAGCAAATGCAGAATTTTTTTCTTAATCAAGAACAACTGTTTCGGTTTGGAGGAGAAGAGTTCGTCATTATTTTTCCTGCCAGTGAGTATGAGGTCGTGCTAAACAGAACCGAGAGGTTTAGACAGCACATCGAGCAGTTTCGTTTTCCTCAGGTTCAACATATCACGCTTAGCATTGGTATCTGCTCTATCTCGCCAAGAGAATATCTCTCAACGATTCTAGATAGAGCAGACAAAGCACTCTACTTCGCCAAAAACCACGGCCGCAATCAAGTACAATGTTATGAAGACTTGTTGCGGAGCGGTGTATTCATTGAAAACGAAGAGGGGGACAGTAGTGCCGAACTATTTTGAACGGTTCACATTATTTCTTCGCCGATAGCGTGCTACCCATTGAGGCCGTGATGATCATCGTAATGGCGATCCATTGCGTTAAGCTTAATTGTTCTTGAAGAATAACTAATCCAGCTAATGCGGCGATGGCGGGCTCTAAGCTCATTAACACACTAAAGTGTTGTGTAGACAAACGCTTTAAAGCCGACATTTCTAGGCAATAAGGTACGGCGCTTGAAAGAATCGCGACAGATAACGCCATAGGCAGTATTGACCACGTAAAAATAGACGCCTCTGATAATACAACGCCGATTGGAAACGCAAACAGGGCCGCAATCGTCATTCCTATCGCAACGGTTGCGCCTCCAGAACCGACACTCCCCGCCCTTTGACCAAACCATATGTAGGCTGCCCAGCATCCGCCGGCCGCTAAAGCCAGTGCAACGCCAATCGGATCAAGTGCATCGACACCCGTTAGATCGGGCAATAAAAAAACAATACCCAGAATAGCAAGCGCAACCCAAATCAGATCTTTTTTGCGTTTAGATGAGAGAAATGCAATGAGTAATGGCCCTGAAAACTCCAACGCAACCCCAATACCAAGAGGAATTCGTTCAATAGCAAAATAGAACATCAGTTGCATGCCACCTAGGCTTGCTCCGTAAATGATCATTGAGCGCCATTGTGAAAGAGAAAGTCGTAACTGCCATGGGCGAAAAATTATTAACAGTATTAATGCAGAGAGACCAACGCGCAGTGCAATTGTTCCACCTGGGCCAACAATAGGAAATAACTGCTTGGCTAGTGACGCGCCAGATTGAATGGTGGTCATGGCCAAGAGTAGAGTTAACACAGCCAAGAATATAGGGGATTTAATCGGTCGCATGCGCATCCATATGAAATAAAAGAAACGGGCCGATTATGCCTGAAAAATAAAGGGGTTAATAGGAACAACGAGCGGTGAATTAAAAGGGGATACCGTGAGTGCAAAACACTCACGGACCAAAAGATAAATAAGTGGGCTTGGCTTAGTGGATGTAGAAACGAGGGTTTGCCGTTCCCCAAATCGTATACAGTTCAGGGAATATGAGCTCTGCGTTTTCTTCCAGCTCACTGACAGTGATTCGGCCTTGCTTTTGCGCGCCAAACAAGGTGACTTCCTGATTAGGAAGGACGCCTTTCACATCGGTTACGTCAACCAATGTGGTGTTCATTGAGGTTACTCCAACCACCTTTGCTCGTTGACCGTTAATCAATACGTCACCGCGATTGCCCATTTTTCTTGGGTAACCATCTGAATAGCCAACAGGCAGATTTGCCAAAACACTCTCTTTGGTTACGCGGTATGTACTGTCATAGCCAACAGTGCTTCCTTTAGGAAGATGATGCAATGACGCAATACGTGTTTTGAATGAGACGATTGACGGATATTCCGGGTTAGTTGGTAAGTCGCCATATAGGACGCCGCCAGGACGTACCATATCAAGTTGTGCTTCCGGTACATTGAGAGCAGTGTAGGAGTTGGCAACATGCAAAATCAGTTCATCGCGTTTTAGGTTTGCTTGCTGAATCAACCAAGCTGAATTGGTATTAAAACTGGCCAACTTGCTGCGGATTTCGTCTGGGTTGTAATTGGGGAAATGCGTCATTATCCCAACAATTTGTATGCCACTTTGAGTAGCAATCGCAATCGATTCTTGTTTTCCTGCATCGGTTGACATATCGATACCATTGCGTCCCATACCGCCATCATTTAATGCCAAATGTACTCTTATCGTTTTACCTTTTTGCTGGCTTAGCTGAGCGAGTTGCTCAGCTTGTATTTTACTACCGATGAGCTCTTCGATATCTAACTCGACACTTTGTGCGATTTCATCAATGCTCGCAGAGCGAACACGCATCAACTGGCCTTTAAACCCGCTCTCACGTACGGCTCTAGCCTCTGCATTACTGGTAATTGCGATACAAGGGATCCCTTGCGCGAGAATAGTTGGCATTAAACCGCGAATACCGTTGCCGTAAGCATCAGCCTTCATCACGGCGCAAATTTTAGTTTGGCTGTTGATGTGGCTCTTAAACTGCTCAATATTTTGTTTGAATTGGCCAAGATCGATCTCAAGCCAAGTATTGGATTGCTGAATTTCTTGTATAGAAGGCTCACTGACGTTAAGGCTCAAAGGTGCAGAAGTCGCTGAAAAAGAGGGTAAAGCCATGGCAATTGACAGTGTAAGAAAAGAGGCTTTGAAATTCATTCTATCTCCTAGGTAAGTAAAAACAAGAAAGCCCCGTTAGGGGCTGACTCTATTTTAGTTAAGTTTGAAACGCCCCATTGCGTCTTGCAATGTGACCGATAATTGACTGAGTTCGTGGCAAGCTTGCGCCGTTTGTTCTGAACCCTGCGCGACTTCTTGTGAAGCCGTATGGATATTTTCAATGTTGCGGCTTAGTTCATCGGCAACGGAATCTTGTTCACTACAAGCACTGGCGATTTGTGTTCCCATATCCGCAATTTGAGCTACTGAGTTTTCAATTGAAACCATCAATTGCTGCGAGTGGGTTCCTTGAACGACGCAAGAGTCAATGCTGACGCGCGAACGTTCGGTTGCTTCTTTTGCTTCGCCTGCCATGGTTTGTAATTTTTCAATAATGGTTGTGATTTCGCCAGTTGAAGCTTGAGTTCTTCCCGCAAGGGTGCGCACTTCATCGGCAACAACAGCAAAGCCTCGGCCAGATTCACCAGCGCGGGCTGCCTCAATCGCAGCGTTCAGTGCCAATAGGTTTGTTTGCTCAGCGATGTTACGAATAACGTCAAGTACCACGTTAATTTGTGTGGATTGTTGTTCTAAATTTGCAACGGTTTCGCCAGCCTGACCAATAATTGTAGCCACTTGTTGAATGGAGCTCACCATCGCGGCATTGTCTGTCGCACCCTCTTTGGCTTTAGTGTTGGCACTACTTGCTTGTGATGCTGAGTCTTCCGTGTTGCGTGCTACATCGGCCACTGCGGCTTTCATTTGCGTCATCGCTGTTGCGACTTGTGTGATCTGATATTGCTGCTCTTTCATACCTTGAGCTGAGATATTGGAGATTTGACTCATCTCTTCCACAGCACTACTCAGTTGTGTTACAGCGGAGATGATCTCTTCGATCAGTTGACGTAAATTGTTCTGCATCTTTTGTGAGGCATCGGCAAGTTCACCTAATTCGTCATTGCCAATAGCATTACGATCGATCTGTTTTGCTAAGTTACCTTCTGCAATCGCGTTTGCTTGGTCAACAACTAATCGTAAAGGTCCACAAATTATGCGAGTCAAGAAGAGGGTGATAATGACCATGACGACGATAATGGAAACATTACTGATACTTGATGAAGTGTTCAGTGTGTCAACTGCTTTAAGAATATAGCTTTTGTTGCCATCCATTGCTTTTTGCAAGATGCCAATCAGCGTTTTTATGTCGGCTTCAATATGACGAAAATTATCGAGAGATTGGTTTAGCAGTTTATGCGCACTATTTTTGTCATTGTTCGCTAAAGCCTGATTAAACTGAGTCATGATCGTTGTGTAACTATCCCAATTAGCCATCAAACTCTTGAATGTTTGCTCCTCTTCTCCTGGCCAAACACTTTTTCCATACTGTTTTAAACCTGCATCAACCTCTTGTTGTAATTGACGGCTAGTCACTAGGCGTTGTTTCACTTCGTTTATATCATCGGTGAGCAAGGAAGCAAACTGCGTACGACGCCAATAGGAAAGTTTATCTCCCATAGAATCTACGTGTTGTAGTGCAGGCAGTGTATCGTCGGCAAAATTCACCAACTGACTTTTGACTTCTTGGAGTTCGCTATATAAAAACCAAGCGAAGAGGATGTTGATTAAAGCGATGAGGCTAAATGAGCCTGCAATTTTCTGTCTGATGGATAGATTTTTTAAAAACATGAATGAGTTACCTTTGATTGTTTTTGTCAAAAGTCGCTTGAGCGAACAACATCCATTTACCGACAATGTGATCTACATCCTAATTGGTCGCGGATATTATCATGTTATCTATAAATTGACGATACCTATACTATTAAAGTAGCAGATGTTTGATTGTGCAAAGATAAAACGATTGATTAATTTTAATGATGTGAGGGTGGTTGATTATTGGTTTAACACCTAAGAGTGGTGAGAGGATTTGCAAGCGACCCCTCATTCTGAGTATTTGCCTTAGTGGTAATCGTTGTTCATTGATCTAACACCAAACTTTTTGCTGAGTAACTGTAACATAATGGCAACGTTGTTCGAGATTCAAGTACACCTCTAATTATCGTTTCTATGAGTACTCAGGAAGAGTTTATATGGTGCGTCCTTACTTAAAATTTATCATCCCTATTTTAGTTCCATTACTTATTTTATTGTTGCCTATGACCGCTTTCCCTTTTGAAGGGATGACTGTAATACAGCAGCGAGTGATTGCCATCTTTTTGCTCGCCGCTCTTTGTTGGGTATTTGAACCGATCCCAATCTATGCCACATCGGTAGTCGTGATCGTGCTAGAGATCCTAATGGTATCGGATAAAGGTATCTGGTTTATGAGGCTTGCTGAGGGAGAAGCTCATTTTGGTGGCTTGCTAAAACATACTGATATCATGGCGACGTTTGCCAGCCCAATTATTATGTTGTTTTTGGGTGGCTTTTTCTTAGCCATGGCCGCCACTAAGTATCGCTTGGATGTCAACCTTGCACGAGTGCTGCTCAAACCATTTGGCCAGAATCCCAAGTATGTCATGTTAGGCTTGATGTTAATTACTGGCATCTTCTCGATGTTTATGTCCAATACCGCAACAACAGCGATGATGCTTTCCATCTTAACGCCAGTCATCGCAGTGTTTGGCCCAAAAGATCCAGGGCGAATTGCTTTTGCTTTGTGTATTCCGGTCGCCGCTAATATTGGCGGTATAGGTACGCCAATAGGTACTCCTCCCAATGCGATCGCATTGAAATATCTGGTCGGTGAAAATTTAATTACCTTTGGTGAATGGATGGCCTTTGGGGTGCCGTTTGTGATCATAATGATGGCACTCGCATGGGTATTGATTAGCGCCATGTTTAAAGCAGAGCAACAAAAAATTGAATTGACCATTAAAGGTAAATTTTTAAAAACACCAAAAGCCATTATTGTGTATGTCACATTTGCTCTGACCATTCTTCTTTGGTTGATGGGCTCAACCCATGGTATGAACTCTTATACTGTTGCACTGATACCCGTGGCTGTCTTTTCTCTTACTGGCATCATCAACAAAGAAGATCTAAAGAAAATTTCTTGGGATGTGCTGTGGTTAGTGTCTGGTGGTATTGCGCTAGGACTTGCATTAGACAAAACGGGGTTAGCGCAACTAGTGGTGAACAGCATTCCTTTTGCGCAGTATTCACCTTACGTTGTTTTATTTGGTGCGGCATTTTTGTGTCTCATTATGGCCAATTTTATGTCACATACCGCCACCGCGAACTTATTAATGCCCATTATGGCCGCGCTTGGTGCTTCAATGACTTCGCTTACTCCACTAGGTGGAGAAATCACGTTGATTCTCGTGGTTACCTTTGCTGCATCACTTGGTATGTCATTACCTATCAGTACACCACCTAATGCGTTGGCGCATGCTACCGGGCACGTTCAAAGTAACCAAATGGCTAAAGTAGGGGTTGTCCTCGGTGTGATTGGGGTGCTGCTCAGTTTTGTTATGGTTTGGTTACTTCATGCGGTTGGTCATATCGGTTAGGTAGCATTATGTCGGATAAAAGACTTGTTGCACTCATTGATCGTTATTTTCGCCATCCTGAACGGATGGTGAAACTGCCTTCGGGAAGTATTGTCATTGAGCAAGAAGGTTATAATGATCGACTCTATTTCGTATGGTCGGGAGAATTGAGTGGCTATTACAATGAAAAAGGCGATAAACCGATAAAAGTTTTTTCAGCCGGTGCGGGTGCTTTTATTGGCGTGCACAGTTTTTTTTCTGGTGAATGGATAGCTTCTTCAACAGTGGTGGCTGAATCTACGGTAGAGCTTGCCTGGATCGACCGAACTACGGCCGTCTTAGAAGAAGATCAATATGGACCTTTAACCGCCCAGTTTACCCCCGTTATTGTGAATGAATTATCCCGCCGTCAACGACGCGCAACTCAAGAATCAGTGGCAAAAGAAAAAGCATTAGAAAGGTTATATTCGGCTGAGCAAATGACGACCTTGGGCCAGTTAGCGGCGGGCATTGCCCATGAATTGAACAATGCCATCGGGGTAGTGAGTAGCAAATCTGAGCGATTAGAAGTACTGTTTATGGAGCTGCTCGAAGAGGTTCATCCTGAAGCGAGCCTCTTTTTCGATTTTGGCTTGATGTATGGTCAGAAAGTATCGTCAAACGAAGCTAGAAGGCGAGGTGCTCTTTTCGAAAAGCAATACGCCCTGCCTAAAAATGTGGCAAGAGATTTAGCAAAAGCGGTTCCAGAAGACTACTTATCTTCGCACTGGCTGAAAAATCCACATTTAGCTATCCGTTATTGGCAAATGGGCCGTGACTTGCATGATTTACGTTTGGCCTCTAAACATACTGTTGGCATTGTTAAATCAGTAAAACAACTGGGCCGAACTGAAATTACTCAAGATGAAGAGTTCGATATTAACGATACGATCAATCGAGCATTGGCACTATTACAGAGTGATTTACGACGTGTCAGTGTCCGTATTAGGCCAGCTGCATTACCCTTATTTAAAGGATCTCAGACAGAGCTGGTACAAATTTGGGTAAACATCATCAAAAATGCCTGTGATGCGATGGCTAACATAGCAGAGCCAATGATAGAGATACAAACCAAATTAAGTAAACAACGTATATTGGTAACCATTGCTAATAACGGTCCTGAAATTAACGAAGCCACTAGACGGAAAATATTCCAACCAAGCTTCACCACCAAAAAAGGAGGGTTGTCGTTTGGTTTGGGACTAGGGTTATCAATAGTGAAACGCATTGTTTCTGGGTATGGTGGAAATGTCGTACTCAAAAGTGACAATGAAAGAACAATATTTAGAATTAAATTACCCACGGAGAGCGATTATGGAGAAGCTTAATATCATTTGTGTCGATGATCAAAGGGAAGTATTAAGTGCGATACTGCAAGATCTTCAACCACTCACTTCTTGGTTGAATATTGAAGATTGTGAATCGGCTTATGAAGTATTGGATCTAATGGATGAGTTTGACGAACAAGGTGAGCATATTGCGCTGCTGATGTCAGATCATGTGATGCCAGGAAAGACAGGAGTCGAATTATTAACCGAGGTCGCAGCAGATTCCAGATTTAAGAAAACAAAGAAAATTCTGTTAACAGGGCAAGCAACACACACAGATACGATCAATGCGATTAACACTGCAGGTGTAAATAGGTATTTTGAGAAACCATGGAATGCGAAAGAGCTGGTAGATTGTGTTCGCACTTTAGTGACAGAATTCATCTTTGAAGTAGGTTTAGATTATAAAGACTATCACAACGAATTAGATCAGAAAATAGTGCTAGCAAAACTGAGATAAGTGAATAATGCCCAAATAACTTTAACGGCGGCTATTAAAGTGTTTGGGTATTAATCGATGATATTAAAATGGCCAATAAGCTTGTCATCAGCATTCAATATTTGTCCTTGAGAAGATTCTTCATCATAAATAAAATTGAGATGAAGAGTGTCTAAATTGCAATTTATCTGACTTAATATATGACGTGTCAATATGTCACTATTAAGTTGATGAATAGTCGCATTCCAAGAGCAATGTTTAATATTAAAATGAATATTCATAGTGAGCGTAATTTTTGTGTTGCTTTAGATTTAGCAAACCAAAAACGCTTTCTACCAGTTGTACGAGACATAGTAGATCTCCTTTGTAAAAATGGAAATATTACATAGATAGAAATAGGATTGTCAAAACGGTTTATGCAAAAATGGCTGAATGTTCGAACGGGATAAGCAGAGGGAACGGAGCAGAAGTTTGAGCGATAACGTTGATAACTATAATTTATAATCTAGGTAAAAATAAGAGCGCTGGCGTGGTGCCAACGCTCACACATTCATGCGAAATTATTCAGCACGTACGTTAGCAGCTTGAGGACCTTTAGCACCTTGTTCTACAACAAAAGATACTTTTTGGCCTTCTGCTAAAGTTTTGAAACCTTCAGAAGCGATAGCGCGGAAGTGTACGAATACATCTGGACCGCCGTTGCTTTGAGAAATGAAACCAAAACCTTTAGTTTCGTTGAACCATTTTACAGTGCCAGTAGTAGTGTTAGACATGTTATGTCCCTTATAAAAATAAAAAATTTTAAAATACAGGTGTTGCTTTGAGACGAATTATTTAAATGAGACCATGAAACTAGAGGACACTTTGAAT
>NZ_CAWNJO010000057.1:0-36255 GCF_963874835.1 Vibrio sp. V12_P9A6T4
TTTCTAGGGAGAGGATTATGAAGGGTTCAGTGATTAGGCGAATGTACGCTGGTTTCACACTGATCATCATCATGTTTGCAGTAACGACCGCCATTATGATGGGAGGAATGAATCAAATTCATTCTAATTTCGAAAGTGTATCAACCACTGCCTTACCGCTCGTTTCTTTGTCAAACAAAACAAGTGTTCAACTGCTTTCTGCCGATAAATCTTTTAAGGACTTTTTGACGACACAAAACCAAGATCGCATGAATGTGATGCGTTCAGAATTTGCTAAAGCAAAACAAGATTTTGCTGACGTGCTAAACCAGCTCCAACAAGCAAGTGCAATGAACCCCTCTCTTGAAGAGCGGATAAGCCAACTTAAACAGATGGAACTCCGCTACTTTTCAGAAGCAGAACAAGCCATGAATAATTATCAGGCGATGTTTGAGGCGCAAGCTCAAGTGCAAAAATCAACTCGTGAATTTCAAAGACTTCATGCCGATTTAAGCACCGGAATGAAAGATTTTGTCGATGGGCAAAATAGTATTTCAGTTAAAGTCATGGCGAAAAGTTATTTCATTAAATTGAAAGATGCGGAATTAATCACTTCAGACGCTTTGGCCAGTTCGGATGTCGCCTTTGTTGACAAGGCCGTCACCATGAATAAAAAAGCGGTCACGCACCTCAACTACGCTTACCGAGGCTTATCGACCCAGCTACCTGAGCTGAAAAAAACCTTTGACGATCTCGTCCAAAAGTTCTCTCAAGATATTGGGCAAAAGGGTGGTGTGCTTGATCAACACAATAGTTACTTACTAGCGAAAACAGCTCTTTATGAAAACATTGCGAATTTGGCTATCGAGGTCGATAAAGCAATGACGATTTTAGACTCTTTTAACGATACTGCGACCGACGGTTTAAATGCCTCTCTGCGAGAAGCCGGGGAAGTCTATAAGCAAGGAGTTATTAAAGCGATCGTGATTGGTATTGCGGTTGTGCTAGTGGCTACGGGTATTGGTTACCACATTGCGCAAAGTGTTCGTGAGCCGTTAAATCGTATACTCAAAACGCTAGAAGGGCTGACAAAAGGAGATATGACACAGCGCATTGAAATTCGTTACAACAACGAGTTTAGTCGCTTAAGTGGCCACATCAATTCGCTAGCAGATAATTTGCACCATATTTTGGTGCAGTTGAATGATGCTTCTGAAAATTTAACCAACACAGCTAACCATAACCAAACCACCTCTTCAAAAGCACAGTCACAACTCAGCACCCAACGTGAGCAAACCGCGAGCGTGGCAACTGCAATGACAGAAATGGCCCATTCAGTACAAGAAGTAGCGCAAAGTGCTCAAAGTTCGCTAGAGATGGTGCAGAAAGTTGAATCGGCTTCTGAATCGGGCCGTAAAATTATGAGTGACAATATCACTACTATTAATCAATTGGAGACTCGCTTAAATCAATCGGTTGATGCTGTCGGTGAACTGCAAAAAATGAGCAGCCAAATTGGTTCTATCTTGGATGTGATTCGTAACATTGCAGAACAAACCAACTTATTGGCGCTCAATGCCGCGATTGAAGCTGCTCGTGCTGGAGAGCAAGGGCGCGGGTTTGCAGTCGTAGCTGACGAAGTTCGTGTTTTGGCAAAACGCACAACGGATTCGACGTCTGAAATTGAAAGTATGATCAGCAACTTGCAATCCAGCTCATCTTCTGCCAGTACTGTTATTGAAAGCTGCATGACTGATATGGAACTTTCTGTCGAGCAAGCATCAACGGCGAATAGCGCAATGGAAGAGATCCAAGCGTTAATTCTAGAAATCAGTCAGATGAGTACTCATATTACACAGGCGGCCGCCGAGCAGAGTGAAACAACCGGTGACATTGCACGCAGTATCGAAGATATTAATTTAATCGCTGATGGTAGCTATCAAGCCATGTCTCAAATTGCACAGGCAAGCGCCAACCTAACTCAGCTTGCTAATCAGCAGAATGAATTAGTCCATCGTTTTACATTATGAGTGACCGTTAACAAACTCAACCCCATTTGTAAGTTACATGTAAATTATGTCTCAAGGGCGGCTTTTAATCTAAAGTCGCCCTTGTTTTTTTGATGCCACATCGTTATATGATAACTATCGGCTTGCGCATTATTATCTACCTCCTACTCTTTGCAAGCCAAACATGAGGATGATCTATGGCTGTTCATGTTGGCATTATCGACCAAGACCCTATTCGCTTGGTTACTCCCCTGCTTGATAATCGAACGGTAAGTTCGCACATTGTCTTCATCGGTGATCAAGACCAAAAATCAATGTATTTACGTTTACACTCGGTATTGAGTCAGCGCGACATCACTTCTGAGTTTTTTGAAATCCCATCAGGTTCCAATACCTCAGCAATCAAACAAGCTATCCAGTTTTTAGCGGAAGATTTGAAAACCAGATACGATGAAGTCAAGCTGAACGCAAGTTGTGGTTTGAGACATCGTTTATTATCCGTTTATGAGGTGTTCCGTAGCTATCAATGGCCTATTTTTGTCGTCGAACCGAACAGTGATCAGCTGTGTTGGCTTTATCCCGATGGTCAAAATAATACCCAAGTGCAAGACCACATTACCATTTCAGATTACTTAACCATTTTTGGCGCACGGGGTGAATTTAGTGAGCATCATATTCCGCCACAACTTGACCAAAAACTTTACGAACTCGGCGAGCGCTGGGCAAGTAATGCATTAGAACTTGGTCCTGGTTTAGCCACATTAAACTATTTAGCGACGACGTGCCGCAAAGAGCAGCGGCTAGATGTTGCACTTTCAGAAAAACAACAAGGCTATCGTGAACTTCATATTCTGTTGACCGATCTGGTCGAAGCACAAATCGCCACCTATCAAAATGGCATTTTAACCTTCGCCAACGAAGATGCGCGCCGATTTTCCAATGGAGAATGGTTAGAAACATTAGTGCACAGTACAATAAGGCAGATCCAAGATGATATGCCAACCATTCAAGATCGCTCTTTGAATGTTCAAGTCTACCGTCAATTAGGTGAGCGAGAAGTCAGAAATGAACTCGATGTCGCTACAGTGGTGAATAACAAACTGCATATTATTGAATGTAAAACGAAAGGTATGCGTGATGACGGCGATGATACGCTTTATAAGCTAGAATCATTACGTGATTTGCTTGGTGGCCTACAAGCTCGCGCTATGCTCGTGAGCTTTCGCCCACTCCGCCATAATGACATTACTCGTGCAGAAGATTTAGGGTTGGCCTTAATCGGCCCAGATGAACTGAAAGATTTAAAATTACATTTAGCCGCTTGGTTTAAAGAAGCGGGTGGTAACGAAGATATCTAACCTACAAAAAAGCCCGTTTCATACGGGCTTTTTTTACAGTAAAACGAATTTTCTAATGATCATCTTCTGTAAAATTTGTCGGTAACGTTGTTTTCATTTGATTCCATATGTGAGCGCTGTCAATACCGTAATGACGGATCACAATCGGCAACTGCTCACGATTGCCACTTTCACATACTGCTAATAATTCACGGTAAAACTGCAAGGCTAACTCGCGTGCTTCTGGATTAGAGAAATAATAGCTGCCAACTCGGTCATATAATTTCTTTAGCCCATTAAAAATCAAACCATAAATTTGATTTCCTGAGTGAAACGCTAAACGCTGAAATAACATGTAATCGTAAAAGTTAAAGGTTTTCGCAATCAAGGTTTGCTGACGTTTATATTCGTCTTTTTCACCATCATCTTTAATATGCTGTTGGATTTTCTGTGCATAAGGAGATAACTCCATAAAAGAATCCCAAGATTTAGCACTTAATAGTGCTTCACAGCTTTCGATAACATTAGTAATAGTGCGTTCGGCAGGCTCTTTGTTCACCTTAAATGCATAACGCATAAATATGGGGCTAATATTTGTCCGAGCCGCAAGTAAGTCTTCCACAATACTGGTGGCATTTTCAGCATCGAGCGTCATTAATGTATCTAATATGTGTAAACCGGAAGTTTCCATAAATTGGTTTACTTTTGTTGGCTTACCATGCTGTATAGTCAACCAACCATCACGGGCTAAGCGTTGTAATACTTCTCGAAGCGTTGTACGTGTTACACCAATTAATTCTGAAAGTTCGCGCTCTGCAGGTAAGATAGAACCCGGTGCAAAGCGACCATTCCAAATGCTCTCAATTATGTATTTTTCAGCAAAACCTGCTGGGCTTTTTGCCTTAATGACCATTAAGTACTTATCCAGTTTTCTATTTATTTGGGTCGAATGGGACTCATCATACCACTAGTTGAACGTTATCGGAAACAAACCATCCGCGAAGTTATCACAAACAAAATAGAGCTTAAACTCTAATTTAATCATCTTGTTTATGAACAATACCGAGTCAATGAAATGGTAATTTTTAGCAGTTCTTCAAAAGGAAGAACTCATAAGAGTAGAAAAAATAAAGAGATATAACTCACATTAATAAACTTAAAATAATCAATTTAAGCTTGCAAAATTCGCTCTTTTTAGTCATTTAGATGCCTATTACCTTAACTCCACTTCAAAATACGGCTCGGCGTGAATTTTTCACAACTCTTATGCTATGCTTACCCAACTTTGATCGCGTTTTTGACCAAAATATCGGTAAGTGTTTTATCAATAACCTGATTATTATTGACTAAAAAAGCTTGCGGAGTAGAGTGACGGTCGAAGTAAGGATTGCTTGTCTCACTCAAGGAGTGTCTTGGTAAAACCATAATCCCTAAA
Source organism: Vibrio sp. V12_P9A6T4 (assembly GCF_963874835.1). Classification (NCBI taxonomy): domain Bacteria; kingdom Pseudomonadati; phylum Pseudomonadota; class Gammaproteobacteria; order Vibrionales; family Vibrionaceae; genus Vibrio; species Vibrio sp. V12_P9A6T4. Next base: position 4,761 of record NZ_CAWNJO010000057.1, read on the forward strand.
CGGTTTGTTGTTTCGCTAGAACATTGCCGATAGATACTGTTTTCGTGTTTAACACGTTCTATTTGGCCACTTCACATAATGAATTAAAGATAAGCTGACAGCGTCTATCATCTCAACAGTAAGAGAACTACCCATGCCGATGTCCCTCGGAAGCGCTTTTCTCAAGAACTTTCTTGGTAAAGCCCCTGACTGGTACAAAGTTGCCATTATTGCTTTTCTCATTATCAACCCGATTGTTTTCTTTTTGGTCGACCCATTTATTGCTGGTTGGCTACTTGTGGTTGAATTCATTTTCACCCTAGCGATGGCGCTTAAATGCTATCCCCTACAACCTGGTGGCTTACTGGCTATCGAAGCTATCGCCATTGGGATGACCAGTGCAGAGCAAGTAAAACATGAGCTTGTGAATAACATCGAAGTTCTGCTGCTACTGGTGTTTATGGTGGCTGGTATCTATTTCATGAAACAGCTATTGCTGTTCATCTTCACCAAAATACTGCTTGGTATTCGTTCAAAAGCGATGCTTTCGGTCGCCTTTTGCATTACAGCTGCTTTCCTGTCTGCATTTTTGGATGCCTTAACAGTTATTGCCGTGGTCATCAGTGTCGCCGTCGGGTTTTACTCGATTTATCACAAAGTGGCATCGGGACAAGGGACAAGCTCCGCTCATGACCATACTCAAGATGAGCATATATCAGAACTAACACGTGATGACCTAGAAAACTATCGTGCGTTTTTGCGCTCACTACTGATGCATGCTGGCGTAGGTACCGCTTTAGGCGGGGTGATGACCATGGTTGGTGAACCACAAAACTTGATCATCGCCGATCAAGCAGGTTGGTTTTTTGGCGAGTTTATCATCCGTATGTCTCCGGTAACCGTACCTGTTTTTCTCTGTGGTATTTTGACCTGTGTATTGGTTGAAAAGCTGAAGCTATTTGGTTACGGCGCAGAATTACCCGCTAACGTTCGTCAAATTCTGGTCGATTTTGACACGGCTGAGCGCAAAAATCGAACCAATCAAGACGTCGCAAAACTTTGGATCCAAGGCGCTATTGCTGTCTGGCTGATTGTTGGATTGGCACTGCACTTAGCGGCAGTTGGATTGATTGGTCTTTCAGTTATTATTTTGGCGACAGCATTTACTGGTGTGATAGAAGAACATTCGCTAGGCAAAGCATTTGAAGAAGCCCTACCCTTTACGGCGCTGCTGGCGGTATTCTTCTCCATCGTAGCCGTAATTATCGATCAACAACTCTTTAAGCCAGTTATCGATGCTGTGTTGAATGTTGAAGATAAAGGGGCTCAGCTTGCTCTCTTCTATGTGGCTAACGGGCTTTTGTCGATGGTTTCGGATAACGTTTTCGTTGGCACTGTCTATATTAATGAAGTCAAAACAGCGCTACTAGAAGGTGTTATCACACGTGACCAATTCGATTTATTGGCTGTCGCGATTAACACAGGTACGAACTTACCGTCAGTAGCAACACCAAACGGTCAAGCCGCTTTCTTATTCTTATTAACATCAGCACTTGCACCATTGATCCGCCTTTCTTATGGCAAAATGGTCATCATGGCTCTGCCCTACACGATTGTATTGGCATTAGTTGGCCTGTTTGGCATTGTCTTCTTAGTTGAGCCCATGACTGCGCATTTTTATGACTTAGGGTGGATTACGCACCATTCAGCCAAAGCAGTTCAAGTCATCTCTGCCGGGCATTAAAATATTCGGTTGATAATGAAACTTATCTAAGTTAAAAAGCTCTGAACTATCAGGGCTTTTTATTCTTTACAGGTATTGAATGTGACTTTTTTTTCTACTCTGAAACTGTTCTCTCAATCGAGAAAATCTTGGTTTTTATTACTTCTTTTTGTGGTTTTTTTTGAGGCTTGTGCGCTTTTTTTTCAGCACATCATGATGCTCGCACCGTGTGTGATGTGCATTTATGAACGTGTGGCGATGCTAGGAATTGGCGGAGCAGCTCTGCTTGGCTTAATCGCACCCAATAATCCGATTGTTCGTTGGATTGGACTCGTTGCTTGGGGATCCAGTGCTTATAAAGGTTTGACCTTAGCTCTGCAACATGTGGATTACCAATTCAACCCTTCTCCTTTTGCCACTTGTGATTTATTTGTCACTTTCCCAAGCTGGGCACCACTCAATCAATGGGCACCTTGGATGTTCGAAGCTTACGGTGACTGTTCGAAAGTGGTATGGCAATTTTTAACGCTTTCTATGCCACAGTGGTTAGTGGTCATCTATGCTGCTAACTTGCTGGTGCTCGCTTTTGTTGTTTTAGCTCAGTTCGCGAAAACCCACGTCAATAAGCTGCGGTAATAACCTGCTTGATCAAAAAAGGCATCTCGCTAAGAGATGCCTTTGGGCTGATTCACATCGCTTACTCTGACGCAAGCAGCGGATCAACATTAATATACTTACCAATTTGTTGCCGTTTTACCGTTGGCACATAGGGTATTTCACCAAGCTTAGGCGCTGGAATGCGCGATTCCAACATTGCAATAATTTCAGCGTAATGCTCAGTTCCTGGGTTCACTCGGTTGGCTACCCAGCCAACAATCTTCAACCCGTCGGCAATAATACTTTCCGCTGTTAAAATTGCATGGCTTAAGCAACCTAGTTTAATCCCTACCACTAATACCACTGGTAGCTGTTCTTGTTTAACCCAAGTAGACAAGCAGTCAGTATCAGAGATCGGAACGCGCCAACCACCAGCACCTTCGATCAACACAATGTCAGCATTCGCTTTATGCTTAGCTAATTTGCTACTGAGTACGCCATAATCAATCTCGACGTGTTCATGTTTTGCTGCGATATGTGGTGATGTAGGGAGCGCTAAAGAATATGGATTCACATCACCATAGGGCATCTCTTTGGTTGCCGCTTTCATCAGATGTAATGCATCTGAGTTGCGTAAGCCAAATTCCGTTTTTTCGCTACCAGCGGCAACGGGTTTGTAGCCAATAGTCACCAAATCCTTGGCGGCTAATGCTTGTAGAATCGCTTTTGAAGCGACCGTTTTTCCAACGTCGGTGTCCGTACCCGCAATAAAAAATGCATCAATCATCGATGTATAACCCCTAAACAAACCTGATAAGTTGCAGGTAGAAGACCTTGATGGTTTTGAAATGTTTGGTATGCCTGCTCAACTTGCAGTAGAGCCTTGCGGCTTGTTAACCCTTGTGAGCGTCCACTTACGTGATTTGCACCAATTCCTTTAAGATCTCTCATCAAGGAAAAGGCTTTGTCATACCAAACTGTGATCGAAGCCAAGTCTAGTTGATGGTGGTAACCGTGAGATTGCGCTAACGCAATTTTTACCTGATTGAGTGTGATGAAATCATTGACGTGTTGATGTGTATCAATTTTTGTCCACGCTTGTTTCAGTTCAAACAGCGAACCGTCCAATAATGTCGAAAAATAAGCCGTCCCTTGTGGTTTCAATACGCGGTGAATTTGTCGCAGTGGTAGAACAAGGTCATCACACCACTGCAGCGCTAAGCTAGAAAAAACGTAATCAAAAGAGGCGTTGGCGAAAGGAAGCGCCTCAGCATCGGCTTGATAGTAGGTGACGCCAACATCACCACAACGTATTTTAGCTTGTACTAGCATCTCACTGGAGAGGTCAACACATACCACATACGCCCCTCTACGCCGCAGTTGCTCTGAAAAATAGCCCGTACCACAACCAAGATCGAGCACTCTTTTCCCTACTAGATTGCGCGGCATTTTGTCCAATAAACGGTGTCCTACGTCACGTTGAAAAGCGGCATGTACATCATAATGCTTTGCCGCGCGGCTAAAAGAGTGGGCAATGGCGGCTTTGTCATGCAGCGTATTTATCTCTATGGCATGAGTTTGTGACATATTCAGCTCTCCTCTAGCGCACGTTGCAGTTGTGTGGTTAGTTGCTCTATGTCAGCAATAGTGTGGTTGGCGGTTAGAGTGATACGCAATCGAGCACGGCCTTGAGCCACCGTTGGTGGGCGAATCGCGGTCAACCAACACCCACTATGTCGCAATTGATCGGCGATGTTCAATGCTGTTTGCGCCTCACCAACAAGGTAAGGTTTGATTGGCGTTAGCGTTTCAACATAGCCATCGAAACCTTGCATGGATTCAGCGTAATAAGCTTGCAGCTCAGTCAGTTTTTCTCTGCGCCACGGCTGCTGAGTGACCATTGAAATAGCATGAGTTACTGCATAAGCTTGCGCTGGCGGCATGGCTGTAGAATAGACGTGGTGACGAGCAAACTGCGTAAGAAAGTCACCCACCTCTTGATTGCATAAGATAGCTGCACCCGATAACCCCAAGGCTTTGCCAAAGGTCACCACTAAGAGCTGTGGTTTTATTCCTGCCGCGCTGCAACTGCCTGCCCCACCCTCGCCCAAAACACCGATGCCGTGTGCATCATCGACTGCCAACCACGCTTCACCTTGCAGTGCATCCGTGATTTCGCACAGCGGTGCACAATCACCATCCATGCTAAAGACCCCTTCAGTCACCACTAACGTATGACTATCGCGGTTAAACTGTTGCTTAAGATGAGTGACATCGTTGTGCCGAAAACGCTTCATACTGGCTGCGCAAAGCATTCCTGCTTCCATCAAAGAGGCGTGGTTAAGTTTATCTTGCAGTAGCAAATCGTCTTTATTGAGCAGGCTAAACAGCAGTGCCTGATTAGCACTAAAACCCGAGCCAAACAAAATAGCTCGCTCATAACCTAGCCACTCACACAAGTTAGATTCAAGGTTGCGATGGGCTGAGCTAAAGCCTGTGACCAAAGGAGATGCGCCACTACCGCAACCATACATACTCAGCCCTTGCTGCCAAGCGGCAATCAATTCTGAGTCATGTGCAAGGCCAAGGTAATCGTTACTGGAAAAGTTAAGATACTGGCGGCCATCTTTGCACAATCGAACCTGGTTGCCTCCCTCAAGCTCGATAAGAGAACGAGAAAGCCCAAGATCGTGACGAGCACTGAGCGCCGCTGAAATACGTGAATTAAACGCTGGCATCGTAGAAAAGATCATCTTTAGTAGGACGAGCTGCCACCCGTTTTACGACACGTTCAAGCAGCTCACTTTCTGCAACTTCATCCGGTTTTTGGCTCACTTGTTGGCTATTGATACCCAGTTTTTTAAATAACTGCATATCGCTATCTTCATCAGGATTAGGAGTCGTTAGCAACTTGCAACCGTAGAAAATGGAGTTTGCACCTGCCATAAAGCACAGCGCTTGCATCTGCTCATTCATATTTTCACGTCCAGCCGATAAACGCACCGCCGATTGTGGCATCATGATCCGAGCAACGGCAATCAGACGAATAAAATCAAACGCTTCGACATCTTCGGCTTGCTCTAACGGTGTGCCTTTCACTTTGACCAGCATATTAATCGGTACACTTTCAGGATGGGTTGGTAAGTTCGCTAATTCCACCAACAGGCCAGCGCGGTCATTAGCGCTCTCTCCCATACCGATAATTCCCCCAGAGCAGATCTTCATTCCTGCATCGCGCACGTGCGATAAGGTATCAAGGCGATCTTGATAGGTTCGGGTGGTGATAATGTTGCCATAGTATTCAGGTGAGGTATCTAGGTTGTGGTTGTAGTAATCAAGCCCTGCACTGGCCAACTCGCTTGCTTGATCAGGCGTTAGCATGCCCAACGTCATACACGTTTCCAAGCCCATCTCTTTCACGCCACTGATCATCTCTTTCAAGAGAGGCATATCACGCGCTTTCGGGTTTTTCCACGCCGCTCCCATGCAAAAGCGGGTCGACCCAGAGCGCTTCGCTTTTTGCGCCGCGTCTAACACCCGCTCGACTTCCATCAACCGTTCTTTATCAACATCAGTCCGGTAATGCGCACTCTGCGGGCAATATTTACAATCTTCAGGACACGCCCCCGTCTTAATAGAAAGTAACGTACTGACCTGAACATAATTTTTGGGATGGTATTGACGATGTACTTGCTGCGCTTCAAACAGTAGATCCATAAACGGCTTTTCGACCAGTGCGTTCACCTCAGCAACGGTCCAGTTATGACGAACTTCCACATCTCTTCCTTATTCAGTTTTATTATTTTGTTGCTTGGCTAGTCTACTGACAAGCGATAAACTGTCAACAACCAAAGAGAACACAAGTTTACGTTTGATTAATATTTAATCAAACTCAGCAATATGGACTGATCATGGATTTACTCTTCGACCGCCAACATATCTGGCATCCCTACACTTCAACGCTGACGCCATTGACTTGTTATCCCGTCACTCACGCTCAAGGTGTCCATCTTTATTTGGAAGATGGGCGACGCTTGATTGATGGAATGTCCTCTTGGTGGGCAACTATTCATGGTTATAACCATCCACACCTTAATTACGCTGCGCATCAGCAAATTGATAAAATGTCACACGTGATGTTTGGCGGTATCACACATCAACCCGCCATTACGCTTTGTAAAAAATTACTGGCATTAGCGCCAAGCAATCTTGAGCACGTATTTTTAGCCGATTCTGGCTCTGTCGCCGTGGAGGTCAGTTTAAAAATGGCGCTGCAATACTGGCATGCAAAAGGTCAACCGCGAGCGAAATTTCTCACCTTACGTCATGGCTATCACGGCGATACGTTTGCCGCGATGTCAGTCACTGATCCAGATAATTCAATGCATTCGCTCTACAAAGGTTTTTTGCCGCAGCATATTTTTGCCGATTCGCCAACTTGCGGTTTTTGGGATGAGTGGGATGAACGCGATCTCGATGATTTTCGAGATAAAATAATGCACTCTCATCAAGAGCTTGCGGCGGTGATTTTAGAACCAATTGTGCAAGGTGCTGGCGGTATGCGTATCTATCATCCTCAGTTTTTAAAAGGCGTGCGCGCACTTTGCGATCAATATGGTTTGCTACTGATTGCCGATGAGATTGCAACTGGATTTGGCCGTACTGGAAAGCTCTTCGCCTGCGAGCACGCTAATATCGCGCCTGATATTTTATGTGTCGGCAAGGCCTTAACGGGTGGCTATATGACGCTTTCGGCCACACTGGCGACCAAGCAAGTCGCCGATACGGTTTGTGCTGGCGAAGCGGGCTGCTTTATGCATGGGCCAACCTTTATGGCTAATCCATTAGCGTGCGCCGTCGCCTGCGCTAGCTTAGAGCTCATCGAACAGGGCGATTGGCAACAGCAAACCAAGCGTATTGAAGCGCAATTTGCTCATTTACTGCCCATGCTTAACCGTTTTGAGATGGTAAAAGAGACGCGCTGGCTGGGCGCTATCGGCGTGATTGAAACGCATCGCCCTGTCAATATGGAAGTCATTCAAGCGCTATTTGTTGAGCAAGGGGTCTGGATCCGTCCTTTTGGCTGTTTAATCTATGTGATGCCACCGTTTATTAGCCAAGTAGATGACATTGAAAAACTGATCAACGCTGTAGCGGTGGCATTGCAAAATTCGCAATGCTTTCAAATCGATGGGGCTTAAATAGAACCGACATAGAATATTGATGCATAAAAAAACCGACTCGCAAGTCGGTTTTTTTACTGTGTTTAACGCATCATGATTAACCGATATGCGTTGCGCCACCCATGTATGGTTGCAGTACGCTAGGAACGGCAATACGGCCATCGGCTTGTTGGTTGTTTTCCAAAATGGCTACCATAGTACGACCCACAGCAAGGCCTGAACCGTTCAGCGTGTGTACAAGCTCAGGTTTATTGCCGCCTTTGCGACGGAAACGGGCTTGCATACGACGCGCTTGGAAATCCCACATGTTTGAGCAAGAGGAGATCTCACGGTATGTGCCTTGCGCAGGAACCCACACTTCTAGATCGTAAGTTTTGCGAGAGCCAAAGCCCATGTCACCTGCACACAACACCACTTTACGGTACGGCAGTTCAAGCAATTTCAGCACTTTTTCCGCATGACCGGTTAACTCTTCCAGCGCCGCCATTGAATCTTCTGGGCGCGTAATCTGAACCAATTCGACTTTATCAAATTGGTGCATACGGATAAGACCACGTGTATCGCGACCATACGATCCCGCCTCAGAACGGAAACAAGGTGTATGAGCTGTCATTTTCAATGGCAGATCGGCTTCGTCAGAAATGGTGTCACGCACCAAGTTCGTTACCGGTACTTCAGCCGTTGGGATAAGAGACAGTTTACGTGGCTCTTCATCATTCACTTTTTCAGTTAGTGGCTCAGTATGGAATAGGTCTTGACCAAATTTAGGTAGCTGACCAGTACCAAACAGGCTGTCAGCGTTGACAAGATAAGGGACATACATTTCTGTATAACCATGTTCTTGTGTGTGCAAGTCCAGCATGAACTGAGCAATCGCACGGTGCAGACGAGCAAATTGGCCTTTCATCACGATAAAGCGAGCGCCAGTAATTTTAGTCGCACTAGCAAAATCTAAACCACCGGCCATTTCACCAAGATCAACGTGATCTCTGAGCTCAAAATCGTAAGTTTTGGGTTCGCCCCAACGAGAAACTTCTACGTTGTCATTTTCATCTTTACCATCAGGAACCGATTCATCTGGTACGTTGGGTACAGACATAGTAATCGCATCCAATTGTGCTTGGATGTCATTCAACTGCGCTTTTTTCGCGTCTAAGTCACTGCCTAGAGAGCCGATTTGTAGCTTGACTGCTTCTGCGCCCGCTTTGTCGCCGGCGGCCATTTTTTGGCCAATTTCTTTGGAGATGGAGTTGCGCGAGGATTGTAAATTTTCAACTTCTACTTGAATGGACTTACGTTGTTCTTCAAGTTGACGAATTGTCTCAACGTCGAGTTTGAAACCGCGACGCGCTAATTTTGCAGCTGTTTCATCCAGCTCAGTGCGAAGTAATTTAGAATCCAGCATTGCTAATCCTATGCTTTTAGTTATGAAAAACGCGCCTGCATCCCTTTCTAATAAGAGCGACGCGTAGAGAAAATTGAACCCGACAAAGATAACGAAAAGAGACTATTTTTCATAGCGCTTTTGTGGGCTTTTTGCATCTAAACTAGCCAAGTAATCTAACTTTTCACCAATTTTGGTTTCTAAACCTCGATTTGTTGGCTGGTAGTAGCGTGTATCGCTCATTTCAGGCGGCAAATAACTTTCGCCAGCCGAGTAAGCTCCCGGTTCATCGTGGGCATAGCGATATTGTGCTCCATAACCAAGATCTTTCATCAAACTGGTTGGTGCATTACGCAAATGAGGCGGCACCTCATACTCTGGCAAATTATGCGCATCAGCTAAGGCTTGCTTCCACGCGCTATACACGGCATTACTTTTGGGCGCACACGCTAAATAGACAATCGCTTGTGCAATCGCACGTTCACCTTCCGCAGGACCAACGCGGGTAAAACAGTCCCAAGCGGCGAGCGCCACCTGCATGCCTCTTGGGTCGGCGTTGCCGACATCTTCCGAAGCTATCGCCAATAAACGACGAGCGATATAAAGTGGATCGCAGCCTGCTGCGATCATTCTGGCCGACCAATACAGCGCCGCATCGGGGTTGGAACCTCGAATCGATTTATGCACCGCAGAGATAAGGTCGTACCAAATATCGCCTTTATTATCAAAGCGCGACACTTTTTCGCCTGCCACTTCGGCCAACAGTTTGAGCGTAATGAGTTTTTCACCTTGCGCATTCTCTTCGGCCATGTCGTACAGCAGCTCAAGATAATTGAGTGACATGCGCGCATCACCATTGACCAATTCAGCCAAACGTTCGAGCACGTTATCCATAAACTGCGCTGCGACTTTACCTAAACCGCGATCGGCATCGTTGATTGCTTGATTGAGCGCCAGCAAAATTTCATCGCTAGCCAGCGAGGTTAATTTGTACACCCGAGCACGAGATAGCAAAGCGTTGTTGAGTTCAAAAGAGGGATTCTCTGTCGTGGCACCAATGAAAGTCACAGTGCCATCTTCAATGTGTGGCAAAAAAGCATCTTGTTGAGATTTATTAAAGCGATGCACTTCGTCTACAAACAAAATAGTACGTCGGCCCGCCATTTTGTTTTCGCGCGCTTTTTCAATGGCAGCACGGATCTCTTTAACGCCAGAAGTTACCGCAGAAACACGTTCAACCTCTGCATTGGCGTAATTCGCCGCCACTTCAGCTAAGGTCGTTTTGCCCGTACCGGGCGGCCCCCACAAGATCATCGAATGAATATGACCGGCCTCTAATGCACGCCGCAAGGGTTTACCCACGCCTAAAATGTGCTGCTGGCCAATATACTGCTCAACCGTCTGAGGGCGCATTTTCGCGGCCAACGGACGGAAATCTTCATCACCCGAAAAATCTAAGCTGTAGTTACCCACACTATAATTACTCACGCCTTAGTCCCTATCTCAATTACGTTGATCATCAACCTCGACACCTTGCGGGATCTGGAACGTGAAACGCGCTTTAGCGGCCGGTGTTAGTTGTACATCGCTAAACGTAAACAGACTCTTCTGCCCATCTTGTTCAATCACGTTAAAACCTTTCACGATCCCTTTCTCATCAATCGCTATCTGAAACTGCCCTTGGTTTGAATCTACCGCGGTTGGCGTTAGGGTGAAATCATCACCGTTTTGTGCAACCTTGTAGTGATCCCAATCACTGGCGCGATTACGAGTCAGCAATACAAAGGGAGTTTGTTCCGTCGCTTGTTCTTGATTATAAATACTCACTTGTTCGATAAATGGACTGTAATACCACAAGGTTTTACCATCAGACACCAGTAAGTTTTCATCAGGAGCGGTCGTTTGCCAACGGAAAAGGCTTGGCCGAACAATATCAACTTTCCCCTGACCTTCCATCACAATATCACCTTCAGGGCTGATCACTTGCTGGGCAAAGGTAGCGCTAAAACCAGCGTTCAGCGCGAGGCGTTGGCTCAACTCCTCTTTTGGCGCAGCCAAAACAGCGACAGAAAAACTACACAGCAACAGGGCTAACACTCTTTTCATGATTACCACACTCCATGGATAACAATTTTTTGTCTATAACGTTTTCTATAACGTTTATTGATAAGGCCCTCTTCTCTTAAGAAGCGTTCGCTTATCAGAACAACTTATTTATCAGAATAACTCGTTTATAAGGGCTTATTTGCTTGGGTTTGTCAGCGTTTTGTTGAGATTAAACCTCAGGCGGCGTACTTTACTGGCCACAGCACTGTTTGAATTTTTTGCCACTGGCGCACGGACAAGGATCATTGCGTCCAATCTCTTTAAATGGGTTAACCCGCTGCGTTTTCATGCCGAGCATTAATTCATCAGCCATTAACGCGACTTCTGTGATCATGACATCCAACTGCTCAGCAAAATCACTCAAACTGGGTGGTGTTGCAAAACCCGCTTCGCTCATCTGCTGCTGTGTTTGTGTTTCATCGATGGCTAACATGAAGGTGGTCAACAAAGCTTGTAGCATGCGCAGGCTACCATCACCAATTTGAGTCTCTAACCATTGCGGTTCAACGACTGGCCAGACGCTCATAAACCCTTCAGCAAAATCAGCCCACTGAGTCGCATTATCTAGCAAGGCTAACGCCGAATATTCGCTACGTTTGAGCAAGTTATATTGCAGATTAATTTGCGCCGTCACCGCTGGTTCAAGTGCTTTGACTTGCTCCCCCACTAAAGGTTCTAACCAAGTTGTGGGTTCTAACGGCTTAGTGGCGAAATTGGATGCCAAAATAGCCCCTTCAAAAAAATGAGCGGATTGAGGAGCTGATTGAGGAAGAGAGAGCAATGAGTAGGTCATGAAAATCTGTACAGTTAAAATGGTTGACCAAGGATTATATACCAACTCTTGCATTTAGTGACTTTTGATTCGGTAACCACTACAATCTCGCCTCGAATTTTTAAGGCGAAATGATGATGCGTGTAATTTTGGGCCCAATGGAGGGTGTGCTAGACCACTTGATGCGTGAACTGCTCACCCAGATGAATGATTACGATCTGTGCGTGACTGAATTTGTGCGTGTCGTTGACCAATTATTGCCTGACCACGTTTTTTATCGCCTTTGTCCTGAACTGAAAACAGGCTCAAAAACGCAAGCTGGTGTTCCCGTGCACGTTCAACTGCTCGGCCAAGAGCCACATTGGATGGCAGAAAATGCCGCACGAGTTGCTGAATTAGGCGCGCACGGCATTGATTTGAATTTTGGTTGCCCAGCGAAAACGGTCAACAAACACAAAGGCGGTGCGGCGCTGTTACAACATCCGGAATTGATTAATCAAGTGGTAAAATCATGCCGAGATGCGGTACCGAAAGCGATCCCTGTTTCGGCTAAAATCCGCTTAGGTTGGGAAGACCCTAACGACTGCTTTGAAATTGTCGATGCGATTGAACAAGCTGGAGCAAACGAGCTCACAGTTCATGCCCGAACAAAAGCGGGCGGTTATCGCGCCAGTGAAATTAAGTGGGATTACATTAATCAGATACGCCAGAAGACGTCTCTGCCTCTGATCGCTAATGGCGAAATTTGGAACTATGACGATGGTCAAGCCTGTATTAAAGCGACGGGCGTAGAGTCATTGATGGTTTGTCGAGGCGCATTCAACGTTCCCAATTTAGGCAATGTGGTCAAACATAACCATAAAGTGATGCCTTGGCATGATGTGGTTGATCTGCTCCTGCGCTATTCGCAATTTGAAATTAGAGGCGATAAAGGCTTTTACTATCCCAATCGAGTCAAGCAATGGTTTACCTACTTGCGTCAAGAATATCCTCAAGCTAACGAGCTATTTCGCGAAATCAGGACCTTCACCAAATCAGAACCTATCGTGGAGCACATTCAGCGTTATCGTGATCGGTTACAAAACACCTTGTAATGCGTTTTCTTCAGGCTTTCTCAACCTCACGCCGAGAAAGCCTGTTGCTGCTTAGTCAACCACTGTGTTAACTAACCCTCTGTGATAACGAAATAAAACCATTAACTGAGTAGAAGGCTATCATCTGCCAGCTCTTCGCCTCGAACTTTCGAAAACATTTCCAGTAGATCAGGCACTTTCATATTGGCACGCTGCTCACCAGACACATCAAGAACAATTTCACCTTGGTGAAGCATCACAGTGCGATCACCACACGCTAAGGCATCTTTCATCGAGTGCGTTACCATCATCACCGTCAAGTTAAATTCTTTGACGATTGTTTTGGTCAAATCAATGATAAAGGCCGCCATTCTAGGGTCCAGAGCCGCAGTGTGCTCATCAAGCAGTAACAATTTACTGTCAGATAAAGTTGCCATCACTAAGCTAACCGCTTGACGCTGCCCACCAGACAGTAAGCCGATGTTATCGCCTAAACGATCTTCTAATCCCAAACCAAGGATAGCGATTCTCTCTTGAAACAACTTGCGACGTGATGAAGAAAGTGACAGCCCCCACCCTCGGCGCTTGCCGCGCATGTAGGCTAAAGCCATATTCTCTTCAATGGTTAAATCGCCACATGTACCGGCAAGTGGGTCTTGGAACACGCGAGCGCATAAACGTGCACGCTGATCCACGCTCTGGCGCGTGACATCGACTTCATCGATGAGTACTTTGCCTGCCATCATGGGCGTTTCGCCCGTTACAGCGCCTAATAAGGTCGATTTCCCTGCACCATTTGAGCCAATCACAGTTAAAAATTGATGTTCAGGTACTTCGAGGTGAACACCTCTTAACGCTCTATTTTCTAAAATTGTGCCAGGGTTAAACGTGACTTGAATATCTTCTAAACGAATCATAATGTTTCTCCTGACGCTTTATCCTGCTTAGCAACAACCGACTTCTGAGCAGGAGAATTACCCTTTTTTGCTTTGAAGTTCCTTTTCATTTTTGGCGCAATCAGTGCAATGGCCACCAGCACAGCAGTAACTAAGTTGAGATCAGACGCCTGCAAACCGAACATGCCCGAGCTCAAAGCAAAGGCGACCGCTAAACGGTACAGCACTGAACCGACGATGACCGCCAGCACTGCAACCCAGATCCGGCGCCCGGGGATCAACGTCTGCCCCAAGATCACAGCAGCAAGGCCAACGACAATCGTCCCTACGCCCGAAGTTACATCAGCAAAACTGTTGGTTTGCGCAAACAGTGCCCCAGCAAAACCGACGAAACCATTCGATAACGCAAGAGCAAAATAGGTATAAAACGAGGTGCTTCCGCCTTGTGCTCTCACCATGCGGGCATTAACGCCCGTAGCACGCAGTCCAAGTCCAAAGTCACTGTTTAATAATCGCACCACAAACCAGGCCGAAATCAAGACCAATACACCCACGACCAGCGGGCGAATGTAAACCGAGTCACCCATGGCTTCAAAGGGCGTAAGAATGGTCTCCTCCCCAAGCAGAGCAATATTGGGGCGTCCCATAATACGAATATTGATGGAGAAGGCGGCAATCATGGTGAGAATCGACGCCAATAGATGCAAAATACCGCAGCGAACCGCAAGAAATGCAGTCACCCAACCGGTAAAGGCACCCGCAAGTATTGCCATTCCTGTAGCGACCCAAGGGTTAATACCTGCCACAATCGCCGTGGCGGCCACCGCAGCGCCCATCGGGAAGCTGCCGTCAACGCTTAAATCGGGGAAATCAAGGACACGGAAAGTGAGGTAAACACCCAATGCCACTAATCCGTACAGCAGCCCTATCTCTAGAGCGCCAAAAAAAGCAAAAGCAGACATAACAACTCCTTTCTCTGCTTAAACAGAGCTAAAGCCTTCGCTCTAGCTCTGAATGGTCTTTATTTTACGCTCGTAGCACGATCAAGTACTGACTGAGGAATAGTTACGCCCAGTTTTTCCGCTGCGGTTTTGTTGATCATTAAATCAGACCCTTTGGCCACTTTAACATCCAGTTTACCCGGTGCTTGGCCTTCCAAGATAGCGACAACATAGTCCGCGGTTTGTACGCCAATTTGGTAATAATCAAAGCCAAGGCTAGCAATCGCTCCGCGTTCAACATAAGAGGTCGCTGCGCCAAATACTGGGGTCTTAGCTTGGTTTGCCGAAACAATCATCCCTTCAATCGCACTGGCGACGGTATTATCAATTAAGGCGTAAAGGATGTCTGATTTTGAGGCGATCGCCTGTGTCGCAGTTTGTACGTCTGCGCTTTTTAAGGCTGTCGCTTCAATAAGTTTAATGCCATGTTTTTGAGTGCTCGATTTAAGCAGTTCCATCAAGCTCACTGCATTGGCCTCACCAGGGTTATACACTACGCCGATAGATTTCACGTTTGGCATGATCTCTTTGATCAGCTCAACGTGCTGTTCAACTGGCGATAGATCAGAAAGCCCGGTCACGTTCTTACCCGGTTGCTCAAGTTTTTTCACCAATTTAGCACCGACAGGATCGGTCACCGCCGTGAACACGACAGGAATAGTTTTGGTTGCAGAGACGAGCGCTTGCGCCGTGGGGGTTGCGATGCCGACTAACACATCAGGATTTTCCCCGACAAATTGGCGCGCAATTTGAACAGCAATCGCTGGGTTGCCTTGCGCGGTTTTAAAATCAAAATCTAGATTTTTGCCTTGTTCATAACCTTTTGCTTTTAAACCATCAAGTAAACCTTGTCTGGTTGCGTCTAAAGCTGGGTGCTCAACAATTTGCGATACGGCGACTTTCGCTGTTTTGGCCATGATGCTTGTGGAAGAGAGTAATACTGCTCCTGCAAAAACGGCGGTAACAATGGCTTTGCCTGCTTTCATCTTAACTCCTTGATTTAAGCATTATACCCTTCCTACTTAAAGCGGTAGCAGTGCTAGCAAATGCGCTCATCCCGTTAACACAATTAACCTGTGCCACATTAGGATTCATCCCATTGCAGATTGCTTACAACTTCATATTGTTTGGGTATACATGTTGGATGTTGTGTTTTTAATATTTTTATGTACGCGCACTGAGCGTCGCTGACAACATTATTACCAGTAACTCAGGCTAAAGGGAAGTGAGGTTTAACAGTAAAGTAACAAAAAGAGAGATAAGAATAAGGCGAAAGTTGAATAACAAAGAGGAGTTCACTGCGGAAGTCCTCTTTGCCTTTTATTCACATGCTACCTGGGTGGCTAGAACCAGCGTTCTAACGCGGCGTCATCTAACTGACGGAATGCTCGGTTGAGGATAGCAGCCAGCTCTTTGTATCTCGGCTTCGCTTTGATTGGCTCTAAAGCAAAACCAGTATCGACAATCTTCTGGTACAGCTCTCGGTACCACCCAGCAAGCGAAGGTGGAAGTTGGGTATTGGCGCGGTTTCCCAGCCACCACATACCTTGTAGCGGTAAGCTTATGGCAAAAAGTGCCACTACCACTGCTTGGGGCATCGCCTGTGTATTTTCAAAAACCATCTGTGTCAGTACACTGATTGCGGCGATAGCTGGCATAGCCTTAACGCCAAAACGCGTGGCTTTAATGATCCGTTGCTCAGGAAAAATGAGGCCTAGCTCTTTGCGCACAGGCCAAACATCCATATATTTCTGACCATCTTTCAGGCTGTGAACGATTCCAACTTTGTTATTCATAGCGCGCCCTCACTCTCGATGCTGCCCATTCAACTAAAAAATAGTTTAATGATTCAACTAATCTAGTAAAAAATTGATAGAAGTTAATATTATTTCAATTTTTTTTTGTTATATTGGCCCATTATCGCTATTCTTTGCGAGCCCTCAATCTCATTGTTGCCGTTATTTACAATTTAGGCAACTCCGAGATGAAATCTGCAAGGAATGCATCGACGACTTTACGTTAAAAGCCCCGTCTCATTATACGGAAATTCAAGTTTTATTGACCAAGATTAGTAGCGCTCCACAACGGTTCTACTATTCTTGTGAATGATTTTTATCCTAACCGATTATTACAGGTAGTCACACATGTCTAAGCTAGTTTTAGTTTTAAACTGCGGTAGTTCTTCTCTTAAATTTGCTGTTGTCGATGCAGAAACAGGTGCTGAGCACCTATCAGGTCTTGCTGAATGTCTTCACCTTCCTGAAGCACGTATCAAGTGGAAACTTGACGGTAAACACGAAGCGCAACTAGGCGAAGGTGCAGCGCACGAAGAAGCACTCGCGTTTATGGTTGAAACTATTCTGGCTTCTAAGCCAGAGCTTAAAGCTAACCTTGGCGCTATCGGTCACCGTATCGTACACGGTGGTGAGCAGTTCACTCAATCTGCACTTATCTCTGATGATGTACTGAAAGGTATTCAAGACGCTGCAACCTTTGCACCGCTTCATAACCCAGCACACATCATCGGTATCGAAGCCGCTAAGAAAAACTTCCCTGAGCTTCAAAACGTAGCTGTGTTTGATACTGCGTTCCATCAAACTATGCCTGAAGAGTCTTTCCTATACGCTCTTCCGTACAATCTATACAAAGAGCATGGTATCCGTCGTTATGGCATGCATGGTACTTCACACTTATTCATCACTCGTGAAGTTGCAGGCCTACTCAACAAGCCAGTTGAAGAAGTTAACATCATCAACTGTCACCTAGGCAATGGTGCTTCTGTTTGTGCGATCAAAAACGGTCAATCAGTTGATACTTCAATGGGCCTAACGCCGCTTGAAGGTTTGGTGATGGGCACACGTTGTGGTGACATCGACCCTGCAATCATCTTCCACCTGCACGATGCACTGGGTTACTCTGTTGATCAAATCAACACTATGCTAACCAAAGAGTCTGGCCTACAAGGCTTAACTCAAGTGACTTCGGATTGCCGTTTTGTTGAAGATAACTACGGTGAGAAAGAAGAAGCGACTCGTGCAATGGACGTGTTCTGCCACCGCCTAGCAAAATACGTGGCCGGCTACACAGCAAGCCTTGACGGTCGCCTAGACGCTATCGTCTTCACTGGTGGTATCGGTGAGAACTCAGGCCCTATCCGTGAAATGGTACTAAACCGTTTGGCTATCTTCGGTATCGAAGTCGACAGCGCAGCAAACCTAAAAGCACGTTTTGGCGGCGAAGGTGTGATCACAACGGCAAACAGCCGTATTCCAGCTATGGTTATCTCGACCAATGAAGAGCTAGTGATTGCTGAAGATACTGCTCGTCTGGCAGGCCTTTAATTGACTTTCTGGCTAACTCTCTGAGTTAGCCAGTTTTTTACCGGGGCTCAACCCTTAGTTTCTATCGATTTAGGTCAGCAGGCTTATTTCCGAAGAAGGTCATGTTGGGCTTTGTTCCTTTTTCAATCTAGTTTCGGTTAGATTGATTTCAATAGTTTGAGGTACTCTACTCATGTCCCGTACTATTATGCTTATCCCTATCAGCGCTGGTGTTGGTCTTACCAGCGTGAGCATGGGTGTCCTTCGCGCCATGGAGCGTAAAGGTGTTAGCGTTTCTTTTTATAAGCCTATTGCACAACCTCGCTCGGGTGGCGATCAACCTGATCTCACTTCAACGATTATCGGTCGCAACAGCGACATCAGCATTGCAGAACCGATGATGATGTCAGCGGCAGAAACGTTGATCGGTAGCGAAAAGATGGATGTGTTGCTTGAAACCGTCGTTGAGCGTTATAACCACATCAATAAAGATTCTGAAGTAACGCTGATTGAAGGCCTTGTGCCAACACGCAAGCACCCATTCGCGAACCAAGTGAACGCAGAAATTGCCAAAACACTGGGCGCAGAAATTGTGTTTGTCGCGACACCGGGAACGGACAACCCAACTCAGTTGAAAGAGCGTATTGAAGTTGCGTGCTCAAACTTTGGTGGAACAAAAAATAAAAACATTTCAGGTGTTATTATCAACAAGCTTAATGCCCCTGTTGATGAAGCAGGCCGTACTCGCCCTGACTTATCAGAAATTTTTGATGATGCAGATAGCGCGAAACAAGCCAATTTAGAAGTGATGCAGATCTTTAACACTAGCCCAATTCGTGTGTTAGGTTGCGTGCCTTGGAGTATCGATCTTATCGCGACTCGTGCTATTGATATGGCCAAACACCTGAAAGCTGAAATCATTAATGAAGGTGAAATTAAGTCTCGTCGTATTAAGAGCATCACTTTCTGTGCGCGTTCTTTGCCACACATGATTGAGCACTTTAAGCCAGGATCACTCTTAGTGACATCGGCCGATCGTCCTGACGTGATTGTTGCCGCCTCTCTGGCTGCAATGAATGGCGTTGAAATTGGTGCGGTACTGCTGACTGGCGGTTACGATATGCCACAAGAGATTGTGAACCTATGTAAACCAGCCTTTGAAAGCGGATTGCCTATTTTTAAAGCGCAAGGTAACACTTGGCAAACGTCACTCAACCTACAAAGCTTTAGCCTAGAAGTTCCAGCTGACGATAAAGAACGTATCGAGTTCATCAGCGATCATGTTGCTAGCCACATCGATGGTCCTTGGATTAATTCGCTCACTGAAGGCACGCAAGGTATTCGTCGCCTTAGCCCGCCAGCATTCCGTTACCAGTTAACTGAGTATGCTCGTCGTGCAGGTAAACGTATTGTGCTTCCTGAAGGGGATGAACCACGCACAGTGAAAGCCGCATCTATTTGTGCTGAGCGCGGTATTGCGACTTGTGTTCTACTTGGTAACCCTGATGAAATCCGCCGCGTTGCTGCGCAGCAAGGTGTTGAGTTAGGTGCTGGCGTTGAAATTATCGATGCTGACTCAGTGCGCGAAAACTACGTCGCTCGCTTGGTTGAGCTGCGTGGTTCAAAAGGCATGACGGAAGTTGTGGCTCGTGAAAAACTGCAAGATTCAGTATTCCTTGGCACAATGATGCTTGAAGCGGATGAAGTTGACGGTTTGGTTTCTGGTGCGGTTCATACCACAGCCAACACCATTGTTCCTCCATTCCAAATCATTAAGACCGCGCCAAATGCCTCGATTGTATCCTCTATCTTCTTCATGCTATTGCCTGATCAAGTGTTGGTATACGGCGACTGCGCCATCAACCCAGATCCAAATGCTGAACAGCTTGCTGAAATTGCGATTCAATCGGCCGATTCTGCGGCGGCATTCGGCATTGACCCGCGCGTGGCGATGATTTCCTACTCGACAGGTGAATCAGGTAAAGGTGCTGATGTAGATAAAGTGCGTGAAGCGACGCGCATTGCTCAAGAGAAACGTCCAGATCTTATTATCGACGGTCCTCTGCAATACGATGCTGCAATCATGGAAAACGTGGCGGCTTCTAAAGCACCAAACTCTCCAGTCGCTGGTAAAGCAACGGTATTTGTCTTCCCTGACCTAAACACAGGTAATACAACTTACAAAGCAGTACAACGCTCAGCAGACCTTGTTTCTATCGGTCCAATGCTGCAAGGCATGCGTAAACCAGTAAACGATTTGTCTCGCGGTGCGTTGGTTGACGACATTGTTTACACAATCGCGTTGACGGCGATTCAAGCAAGCCAAGAAACAAAATAAAATTCTTAGCTTAACTTGCTGATTAAAAGGCTCTTATGTATCACATAAGAGCCTTTTTTATAGCACACTTCCACCCTCGTTATAACCCAATAAAACCGCGCTCATGGGGCGTATCAAGATCAAGATCCGGCCCCTTAGGTACCACTTGCGTTGGGTTGATACCGATATGGCTGAAATAATAGTGGCGTTTGATGTGGTAAAAATCGGTCGTTTGTTTGATACCGTCGATTTGGTAAAGCTCTTTTAAGTAACCGCTTAAGTTCTCATAATCGGCGATACGCTGTTTATTGCATTTAAAATGCCCGACGTAAACAGCATCAAAACGGATAAGTGTAGTGAATAAACGCCAATCCGCCTCGGTGATCTGGTTACCGACCAAGTAGCGATACGTCGCTAAATGATTGTTGACCTTATCTAATGCCGTAAAGAGTGCATCATAAGCATCGTCATAGGCCTCTTGCGTGGTCGCAAACCCACATCGATAGACGCCATTATTAATATTGGGGTAGATATACGCATTCCATTCATCGATAGCTTTGCTGAGTGCTTGCGGATAGTAGTCGTGCTGGTTACCCGTTAACTCATTAAATGCACTGTTAAACATGCGAATAATCTCAGAAGATTCATTGCTAACAATGGTATTGGTCTTCTTATCCCACAGCACAGGTACAGTTACTCGCCCTGAATAATCTACCTTTGCTTTGGTGTAGATTTGGTGGAGTTTGGTATAGCCGAACAGTGGTTCAGGAATACCAAAAGACCAGCCTTCACTTAGCATGTCAGGGCAAACGACCGTAACATCAATGTGTTCGGTGAGTGATTTAAGCTGGCGAAAAATCAATGTACGGTGAGCCCAAGGGCATGCCAAAGAGACATACAGATGATAACGGTCCGATTCTGGTTGAAATCGTGCGTCTGGCTGGCTGTCGACCCAGTGTCTGAATCCTGCGTCTTCGCGAACAAAACGCCCAGCGCTGCTTTTGGTGTCATACCAAACATCGTGCCAGACGCCTTCAACTAATTTTCCCATGATCTCCACTCCTCATTCCGATGACTTTTTTATTATAAGTAGGATAGAAAATGGTAAAACCGGAGGAAGTTGTCCTTGTTATTCAGAAATTTTGAACAGTGCGATTTACCCCGCTAAGCGCACAGATAAAAAAAGCGCGACCCAGAAATGCGTCGCGCTTAAGCCTGTCACAGGCTAAATTTAGAGCTCGACATGTAAACAAGACACAGCATGTTCATCACTGCCTTTAATCTGCGGTTTTTGCTGTGCACAGATTTCCGTCGCTTGAGGACAGCGGGTACGGAAAACACATCCAGAAGGCGGGTTGATTGGCGAGGGTAAATCCCCTTCTAGCATCTGAATTTTCTTAGCACGCTCCAGTTTCGGATCTGGAATTGGCACAGCCGACATCAAAGCTTTGGTGTAAGGGTGTGATGGATTCGCAAACAACGCCTCAGAGGTGCCAAGCTCGACCGCATTGCCTAAATACATCACGAGTACACGATCAGAGATGTGTTTCACTACCGATAAATCATGGGCAATAAAAACCAAACTTAAACCAAGCTCATTTTGCAGCTCTTTGAGCAGGTTAACCACCTGCGCTTGGATTGAAACATCCAAAGCAGAAACTGGCTCATCACAGATGATCATTTTCGGTTTTAAAATGAGCGCACGGGCAATACCAATACGTTGACACTGACCACCAGAGAATTCATGGGGATAGCGGTTAATGACGTTCGGCAATAAACCGACTTTTGTCATCATCTCTTTTACACGATCCTTTACTTCTTGTTTCGAAAGTTCTGGATAAAAGGTTTGAAGTGGCTCTGCAATAATATCGCCAACCGACATTCTTGGGTTCAATGACGCCAGTGGGTCTTGGAAAATCATCTGAATTTGCTTACGGGTTTTGCGACGCTCAACCTCATGCATTTTCGTCAAATCATTTCCTAGCCACACCACTTCACCCTCGGTGGCTTCGACTAAACCAATGATCGCTCGCGCAAAAGTAGACTTTCCGCAACCTGATTCGCCTACTACGCCGAGAGTTTCACCCTCATATAGGCGCACATTAACGCCATCTACGGCTTTTAGGTTCGATGGTTTAGACCACGGCCACGCGGATTTAGAGGCAATGTTGAAGTGAACTTTGAGGTTCTTTACATCCAGTAATAATGGTTTTTGTTCGCTCATTTAACCCAAGCCTCCCAATCAGAAAAACAGGCACGTTGGCGACCATCAGCAAATGGCAATAAAATAGGTGCTTCACGTTTACAGCGTTCTGTCACTCGGTGGCAGCGCTCTTGATAAGGGCAACCCGGTGGCAATCGTAGCAAGTTAGGTGGGTTTCCAGGAATTGTTGGTAATATTTCACCTTCCGTATCCAAACGAGGAATGGCTTTTAATAAACCTTCAGCGTAAGGGTGACTCGGGTTGTAGAAAATCTCATCCACAGAGCCATATTCCATCGTACGCCCAGCATACATTACCAATACTTTGTCACATGAACCCGCAACCACACCTAGATCATGGGTGATCATGATAATGGCGGTATTGAATTCGCTTTTGAGCTCGTTCAACAAATCCATAATTTGGGCTTGTACCGTTACGTCCAATGCGGTGGTGGGTTCATCGGCAATCAGTAACTTAGGCCGGCATAACAACGCCATTGCAATCATAACGCGTTGACGCATACCGCCAGAAAACTCATGCGGATACATGGTAATTCGCTTACGCGCTTCGGGGATTTTAACCGCCTCTAGCATACGTACCGACTCTTCAAATGCGGCCGACTTGCTCATTCCTTTGTGCAGCATCAGCACTTCCATCAACTGCTCGCTGACCTTCATATAGGGATTCAGTGACGTCATTGGGTCTTGGAAGATCATCGCAATTTGTTCAGCGCGCACTTTGTTCAAGGCTTTTTCTGGCAAATTGAGGATCTCTTTCCCTTCAAATTTTGCGCTACCCGTGATAATACCATTTTTGGCAAGTAGGCCCATAATAGCGAACACGGTTTGCGATTTACCAGAGCCAGACTCCCCTACGATACCGAGGGTTTCGCCTTGCTCCAGTGAAAAAGTTAAATCGTTGACAGCGGTAACAATACCATCTTGAGTGGTAAATTCGACCCGTAGATCTTTGACATCTAATAAGCTCATTATTGCTTCCTTAATCTTTTAATTATCGGTCTTTAGGATCAAGCGCATCGCGCAGACCATCACCGACATAGTTAAAGCAAAACAGGGTGACCACCATGAACGCGGCTGGGAAAGCAAGTTGCCAAATAGCGACTTCCATTGTTTGTGAACCTTCTTGAAGAAGTGCTCCCCAGCTTGTCATCGGCTCTTGAACACCAAGACCAAGGAAAGATAAAAATGACTCTGTCAAAATCATACTTGGGATCAACAGCGTCGAATAGACCGCTACAATACCCAACACGTTTGGCACAATATGACGTGTAATAATTTTCCAGTTGCTGACGCCACACACATGCGCCGCTTCAATAAACTCTTTGCTGCGTAGGCTCAAGGTTTGGCCACGCACAATTCGCGCCATATCAAGCCATGCAATTGCACCGATAGCGACGAAGATAAGCACGATATTGCGGCCAAAAAACGTGACCAACACAATAACAAGGAACATGAAAGGAACAGCGTATAGAATCTCCAAAATACGCATCATAATGCGGTCTACTTTACCGCCAATGAAGCCCGACGCCGCACCATAAAGTGTGCCGATCAGAACAGCAACCAACGCGCCCATTACGCCAACCATCAACGAAATTCGCCCACCAACTAAGGTACGCACATACAAATCACGCCCAAGGCTATCGGTGCCGAACCAATGATCCGCATTGGGCCCAACGTGCATTGAATACCAGTCCGTATTGTCATAGGTATACGGGGCCATCATCGGTAGTACGATCACCGCAAGGGTCATCATCGTCAGAATACACAAGCTGACCATTGCCGCTCTGTTACGCATAAAGCGAATTCGCGCATCTTGCCATAAGCTGCGGCCAGCTATTTCTAAGTTTTCAGAAAACTTCTCAACCGCGGCTAGGTTTTCTCTTTTCGTTAACATAACCATACGTCCCTGTTAGTAGCGAATTTTCGGGTCAATGACCGCAAGCAAAATATCAACAATGGCGTTGAAAAGAATAAATAGGAAACCAATTAAAATGGTTACACCCATCACCAATGAGTAATCGCGGTTAAATGCAGCGTTAACAAACAGCTTACCGATACCCGGTAGACCGAAAATCGTTTCAATCACTACAGACCCGGTAATAATACCGACAAACGCAGGCCCCATGTACGACACAACAGGCAGTAAAGCAGGCTTCAAAGCATGGTTAACAACGATATAGGGATAACTCAACCCTTTCGCACGTGCCGTGCGAATAAAGTTACTGTTGAGTGTTTCTATCATTGAGCCACGGGTGATACGGGCAAAGGTGGCAATATAGAGCATCGACATACCCAGCACTGGCAGTACTAAATATTGGAAACTTCCATCTAACCAACCACCAGCTGGGAATATTTTCCAATGCAAGGAGAAGAGATAAATTAAAGCTGGGGCGAGAACAAACGACGGCATCACCACGCCAATCATTGCCGTCGACATGATGGTGTAGTCAATCCAAGTGTTATGTTTTAGTGCGGCAATCGTACCAATGGAAACACCCGCGATAACGGTAAAAATAAAAGCGATAAAGCCGACTTTTGCCGAGACAGGCAAGGCAACGGCGATCAATTCATTCACCGTATAATCTTGGTATTTGAATGATGGGCCAAAATCACCTTGCAAAATATTGGTCAAGTAGGTGAAGTATTGCTCAGACACGGGTTTGTCTAAGCCATATTTGGCTTCAATGTTGGCCATCACTTCCGGTGGTAAAGGACGTTCGCTTGAGAATGGATTACCAGGAGCGAAACGCATGAGAAAGAAAGATACCGTGATCAACACCAACATGGTTGGTATCGCTTCCAATATCCTTTTTGCGATGAATTTAAGCATAAACTCACTCTTTCAGTCTGTGACAATGAAAATTAGAAAGACGCTGCATGTAAATTACTATCTGAAGATAGCTACATGCAGTGTCTAAGTCGTTATATTTTTATCAGCGTAAGTGGACTTACTTTGCTGTGATATAAAGATCTTTTGAGTAGATCTTCTCTTCCGCGTTATTCATCGGGAAGCCGCCTACATTAGGAGATAATAAACGAGATTTAACATACTGATAGATAGGGGCAATCGGCATATCTTTGGTTAATAGTTTTTCAGCATCCAGATATAGCTTAGTGCGCTCCTCTTCAGAGGTTGATTTTAACGCTTTATCAATAATTGCATCGTATTCAGCGCTTTGGTAGTGCAAACCACCCGTGGTGTTATTGCTCACCATCAAGGTCAAGAATGAAGACGCTTCATTATAGTCACCACACCAACCAGCACGTGCCACTTCAAAGTTACCTTGATCTTTAGAATCTAGATAGGTTTTCCACTCTTGGTTCTCTAATACGACATTAATACCGAGCGTTTTTTTCCACATAGAACCCAGTGCTACAGCGATTTTCTTGTGGTTTTCCGATGTATTGTAGAGAAGGCTGAATTTCAGAGGGTTGTCTTTATTAAAGCCCGCTTCAGCCAACAATTTTGCCGCTTCTGCATCGCGCTCTTTTTGCGTCATCTTGCCATATGCTGGCATTTGAGGATTAAAGCCTGCAGTAATTTCAGGTGTTAAGAAATAAGCTGGTTTTTGGCCTTGACCTAAAATCGCATCACTCACAATGTTACGGTCGATAGCGTAAGAAATCGCTTTACGCACGCGAACGTCGTCAAATGGTGCCTTTTTGGTATTGAACAGATAGTAATAAGTACACAAGTTACCCTGAATCGATACTGATTCCGGGTGTTCTTTCTTCAGACGCTTGAAGTGCTCGGTGGGTAATTCATAAGAGATATCGATTTCGCCTGCTAGGAAACGGTTCATTTCTGATACTTGGTTTTCTATGGGCAAGAAGGTGACTTTGTTAATGACTGTTTTGTCAT
Source organism: Vibrio sp. V12_P9A6T4 (assembly GCF_963874835.1). Taxonomy (NCBI): domain Bacteria; kingdom Pseudomonadati; phylum Pseudomonadota; class Gammaproteobacteria; order Vibrionales; family Vibrionaceae; genus Vibrio; species Vibrio sp. V12_P9A6T4. Next base: position 31,197 of record NZ_CAWNJO010000057.1, read on the forward strand.
TGTCCCAATATTGCTCGTTACGTTTTAATACTAAACGCTCATTGACAACCCATTGATCAACAACGTAGGCACCGTTGCCAACAAAATGCTCAGGCTTGGTCCATTGGTCACCAAACTTTTCAACCGTCGCTTTATGGACTGGTTTCACGGTTGTGTGGCCCATCATCATGACGAAATAAGGCACAGCATCTTCAAGTTCAACAACGAGTGTATGGTCATCTTTAGCTTTAACGCCAAGTTCACTTTTGTCTTTCGTTCCTGCAATAATCTCTTTTGCATTTTTCATCTTGGTATATTCCATATACCAAGAGTAAGGAGAAGCCGTTACAGGGTCGACGGCGCGCTGGAAGCTGAAAACAAAATCACCAGCCGTGACAGGATCACCATTTGACCATTTTGCATTTTTGCGCAAATGGAAAATAAAGGTTTTGTTGTCTGCGGTTTCCCAGCTTTCTGCGACACCAGGAATGGTTTTACCATCCGCGTCTTGGTTTACAAGCCCTTCCAATAAGTCACGAATTACGTGCGACTCAGGAACACCTTGGGATTTGTGAGGATCGAGTGTGGCGACTTCAGTACCGTTACCACGAACGATTTCCTGAACTTTGGCCAATTTGGTTCCGGCTGGAACATCAGCCGCGATAGAAAAAGTAGAAGTGGCAGCCACTGCCATACCCGCCCCTAGAAGAAGGGCTTGGGTGATTTTATTTTTATACATGCATAAACTCCAAGTTTTTATTTTTGCATCCATGACTTCCTTGAGAGCTCTCTAGCATCGCTAGAACTTTAGATTTATTTAGCGCAAAAACTAAGCAGAAAAATCTAAAAACTCCTAAGGATAGCGGCACACATTAGCAACCATTGAAGTAATTTGCCATAAAATCGTAGCAAAAAAATGCATAATTCCATGGTTTACCTAATGGAATAGATAAATAGCCCAACAATTAACTCAAACTCAGTGAATTAAAGTTACCAAGCGCCATCTGGTCAGACCATAGTGCTAAATCATCTAGTGTTGAGTACATTTTCAGCACGTTTCACTGGAAAATCAGCCTTTTTTTAACATCTTAGTTACGTTAGATCTAACTTAAAGGGATAATCCTGCCATCTGAAAATAAAATCCGTGAAGAGTGTCACTAAAATCGATTAACAATAAATTAACAACGTGTTGATTGGTAATAATAAATAAACACTTTCACCGAAAAGTGTAATCTAATACTTACGCAAATCGACATTCAGTTTACGCGATGCTCAAACTGGCACTAAGATGATCGAGCTCAATGTAACGAATCAGCTCCATGGCTGAACGAATGCCCAATTTACTTTGAATTCTCGCTTTGTAAGTACTGACTGTTTTCTGATTAATATCCAGTTGATTAGCTATCTGCTTATTGGTCAAACCTTGAATCAACAAATTTGCCACACTCAACTCTCTGCTGGATAGTCTTTCATTGAGTCGAAAACTAGGTTGAAAATTAACTGTTCGCCCGACCTCCCCCATTATGCTCTGAATGGTGTCAGTCAATGCAGCTGATTTCACAATGTGGCGCGCATGTGCAAGTTCTGCAGATATTGCTTCATGATATTCATTGAGAAAAATAAGTCTTCCCTTAAAATTCATCGATTCAATATGCTGATGCAACTGCAAACTAGCGTCTTTACTGCAGTAGCTATCCACAACCACTAAATTAAAAGGTAAATCACGCAATCTCTTTACAGCGCAAGCGAGATCACTGGCAACGACCACCTGCGTAACGCGCTTTTCTCTCATCAACATTTTTCTTAGGGCATTAGCGCTAGTCGAATTTTCTCCAACTAATAAGCAATACACACCATCTTCAATACTTTGGTGGCTTAGCTGCTTGCTGACATTTTTGCTATACAGTTCAGCGAGATCGCCAATCGGCATCGGCATCGCCGAATAATAACCTTGACAAGTATCCACGCCTAAATGACGTAAATATTGCCAAGTATCTTCGTCCTCCACACCTTCGACAACACAATGCAAGCCTAAGGATTGCGCTAGCAATAAGCACATGTTGGTGAGTTGCTGGTTTTTATAATTGGTGGAGAGATCACGGACAAAGCTTTGATCTACTTTAAGTTCTGTAAAGGGTAATTTTGAAAGCTGACTTAGAGAGGCGTAGCCTGTGCCAAAATCATCAATGGATAAACCAACACCATGCATTCTTAAACGCGCAAGATTAGCCAGTGATGCTGTCGTACCGTTATAGACATGATCTTCCGTCAGCTCGAGCGTAAGTTTATCAGTGGGAAATGCGTATTTGTGACAGAGAGTAAGAATAGGGTCACAGATCAGCTGTTGTAAATTACTCTGGGAGATATTGATAGATAACTGGAGATCGGCTGACAAACTGCCTAAAGCCGATAATGCTTTATCCAAAACAATTAAAAACAGCTTATCCATCAAATTCAGCTCTTCAATAAGAGGCAGAAAATGCGCAGGGCTTAATACACCATGAACTGGGTGATCTAGTCGGACAAGTGCCTCGACTCCAACCATGGCACCCGTTTTAAAATCAAACTGAGGTTGATAGTAATTGAATAACCAATCTTCACTGAATGCTGTTTCTATCTCTTTGTACCCTAATGAGATAGGCGTAATGCTTGCGGCCTGTTGTTCACACTTCACATGAAACGCATGAATCACGGTTTCAAGTTGCTCAATAGAATAGGGTTTTCGTAAAACATCGACAAAATTAAAGCTCGCTAAACAGCACATGTTATAAGTAAGGTCTAAAACGGCATCGTCAACAGCACTCAATATAATAATTCCGAGTGAAGGATGTTTATCCCCAAGCATCGACAAAAGCGTAACTCCGTCCATTTCCGGCATATGAATATCACAAAAAACCAGCGATATCTCTTTGCGCAAGCATAAAGCCAACGCTTGGTGTCCATTTGCTGCAATATCGACATTATTCAATCCAAGTTGTCTGAGTTTCAGTTTCAAACTCGTGGCTTGAATTCGATCATCTTCGACAATCAAAATGTTCATTCGTCATCTACTCGTTGCTGTTTATCTAACCATTCTTGTGCTTGTGTAATCACGATTTTCATTTCCATTATCAGTCGTTGTTTTGCAGATACAACCGCTTGTGGTTCTAATTCGCGCTCCAAGCTAACCGCAAGACTCGCGAGATAATCCAGTTGAAGCGCTCCGGCAGAGCCTTTAACACGATGGGCTATCATTTTGTAATCAGAATCATGCTTTTCGAGTCTATCGACCTCGGCCGCTAAAGATTCTGCCACAACAGAAGCAATTTCACTTTTTTCACCCGGTAAAAAGCTCTCAAGCCAGCTTTTTGAGTCAGCATTTACTAAAGGATACATAGAAAGATAACCACTCAACATAGTATACAGCGACGCCAACGAATAGGGTTTATACAACACGTGTTCCATACCAGACTGGTAAGCCTTCTCTGCAATCAACCGTGAGTCTTCCGCCGTACAACCGATAACCACCTTATATCTCTCTTGCGGAATATGATTTTTAACAAATCTTGCTAAAGCGAAACCATCCATTTTAGGCATATGGCAGTCCGTTAGTAGTAAATCGAACTGGCTGTCTTCGCTTTGTAAAAGATGGCATGCCTCTTCTCCATCACCAACGATGGTTGCTTGCACACCAAGTTCATGCAGCTGTTTTTTTAATAACAAACGGTTAATAGCGTCATCATCAACCACCAAAACATGCCCGCAAAGTTTCATTTTTTTCGGTTGAACCAGCACTTGCTCACTATCTTTTATCTTATCAATAAGCAGGTCAGGATAGAGATGTTTTTTGGTCATTATCGCGTCAAAATCGACCAAGGATACCCCACCTTGACTCACCGAAACCTGCCAACACTTCAGCCACTCGATAATGCGTTCATTAGTGCAACGGTAGTTACGTTGACTCAACGGTTCAGACAAAGGCTCACCACAAATGGGAAGCATTATCGTTACTTGAGTCCCCTCATTCAGCGTACTGGAAACCGTAATATGACCATCCATTAGATTGACTAAATTCGATACTATTGACATACCAAGCCCAGTACCGCCATATTGGCGAGTAATGGTTTTATCCGCTTGCATAAATGGCTTAAATAACGAATCCAAGTGCGCTTCATTCATTCCGCACCCCGTATCTTTTACGGCAAAGACTATCTGTTCTTCCGTCAATTCAACGTGGATGGAAACCGTACCTGCCGTAGTGAATTTAACAGCATTGGCTAATATATTGGTAAGAACCTGATTTAAGCGTAATGCATCAAACTTTGCGTAAATAATAGCTGTTGGCACCCAATCAACAACGAACTCAACGCCTTTCAACTTAGCACTCGCTTCAAAGCTTCTAATGGTGGGACATAACTCTTCTAAAATATTATGCTGGCGTATATCTAATTGTAATTGCTGAGCTTCCATTTTTGAAAAATCTAAAATCTCATGGACATGGTGCTTAATTCTCTCGGCAGAACGAATTGCATTCGTCAATAACAAACGGCTCTCATCGTTTTTAATTCGAGTTGATAAAATCTCCATCAACCCTAGCATGGCCGCAATTGGCGTTCTAAGCTCATGACTCATTACAGCTAAAAAATGATTCCTCGCATCTACAGCTTCTAGTGCCTTATTGTTAGAATCACGTAATGCTAATTCTGAGAGCTTGAGTTCTGTGATATCACTGCAAACGGTCAAGTAATGAGTATCCCCACTCTTGGGATGCGCAATCGATTCATGATTAATGACATAATATTTCTCATCAATCTGATAGTGTTTATTCGACAGATCGACAGATCCGATGCCAGTACATATGAGGCAATTCACATCATCACTAATTAGAGAAGCCTTGCTACATTGCTTATATGAACGGTTAGATAACACTACTTTCCCATTCACATCTGAAATGAAGATCATGCTGGGTATTTTATCGAGCAAATCTGTCAGCCATTGCACTTGAACTTCTGAAAGTTTTGAACTGATTTGACTGTATTTTAAGGAACTTTTCAACTTATAAAATATAATTATTCCAAATAATAATAAAAACAAAAAAATA